>DAOWGL010000139.1 GCA_030637455.1 Candidatus Nitrosopumilus sp.
AGTTGTTTCAACATCTTGAGGAACAATCCATAACAAAAAACTGGCACCTGTAATTGCTGCTAAAATTATTGCTGTTATCGTTATTCCTTTTTTTGATGCCATTTTGTAATTTTACTAATAAGGAGTTTATAATTGGTAATAATTCATGAAATCTTCATTTACCAAATTAAAATTAGAAAAAACATGATTTTTGAGAATACTATTAAGATTTTTTTTTAAAATGATTGAATTTTTTGTAAATAGTCACAAAATGACTATTTTGATGCCTAAAAAAATTTACGCACATCTAGTCTATAGTGAAATAATTTTCACAGCCTCTGCCTAAATACCACAAAGTTTGACAAATTTCATAATGGTTCAAGCATATTGCGTAAAATGTAGAGCAAAAAGGGATATCAAAGATCCTCAAGAAACTACATTAAAGAACGGACGTCCTGCTGTAAAAGGTACATGTCCAACATGTGGAACTAACGTATTCCGTATTGGTGCAATGCCAAAAGAATAACCGTCAACAAAACCCACACGATTTCTCTTTTTCAAAACCCATATAGGGTCAACCATGCACCATTTTTTAGTGACTAAATCAGACTACGAAAGCCTACTCAAACGTATTCAGGATAAACTAGGTGACACTGATAAAGAATCCCAAACTAGATTTGAACTTCCAATTGTTGATGTAATGTGGGAAGGCCAAAAGACCTTTTTAAGAAATTTTTCAGAATTTCCAAAGATTTTACGAAGAGATCCTGACAAAGTTTTACAATACCTTTCAAAAGAATTTGCAGTCCCCGCAGAAAGACTTGGTGATAAGGCAATGTTTGTTGGTAGAAGAGCACCTGATGATTTCACAAGATTATTTCAAATTTACGTAAAAGACTATCTTGAATGTCCAACATGTAAAAGCCCTGACACAAAAATTCTAAAAGAAAATAGGATATCTTTTCTAATCTGTGAAGCATGTGGAGCAAAATCTACTTTGAAAGGTAAATATGCGTAATGCAATTCTCGGTGAAAACTGCTAATTATCAAAAACAATCCATGCTCAATATTTGCGATGCTGAGTTATTGGGGAAAAAAATTATTGAAGGTGATTTAACTATGCATATTAGTGAAAATTACTACGGAAAAAGATTTGTTGAAAACGATGAAGCAGAATCTTTATTGAATAATTCTTCAATTATTAACATGGCTGGAAAAGAAACTGTATCATTAGCTCTAAAACTAGGTATTGGTTCTGAAAATGCTGTAAAGATTATTTCAGATGTTCCGTTTTTAATTATATTTAATATCTAAAGTTGTTTGATTTGATTTTTAGTTTACAAACTTTTTTAGATTTTAACAGTAATCCCTTTTATCTAGTAGGAGTATCTCTTTTCAATGACTGATATAATTAGTAAAAAATTAGAATCTAAATTAGATAATAAACTAAGATCAAAACGAAAACGATCCCCCTTAGAAGATGGATTCAAAAAAGGAAAAGTAGTCAATGAAGTTTTGGATAAACCCACTGTCATGACTCTTTACAAAATGATCACTGATCATGTTATCGCTTACGTTAATGGTTCAATAAGTGCTGGAAAAGAATCGGTTCTTTTTTGGGGAGTTGATGAAAATAATGTTAATGTTGCTTTGAAAATTTATTTGGTTAGTACTGCAAATTTTAAAAAACGTGAACCATACATTCTTGGGGATCCAAGATTCTCTCACCTGAAAAAGGGAACAAAAAATCTTGTATATCTGTGGGCAAGAAAGGAACATCGAAATCTGACTCAGTGCTATCGGGCTGGAATTCCAGTTCCACGGCCTCTATATGTTACAAATAACGTTCTTGCTATGGAATTTATTGGTGATGGCGGTGCCCCTGCAAAGTCATTACTCACTTCTGAAGTTGATGAAAATGACTATGCCCAAGCTATATCTATTTTAGATGATCTATACAAAAAGGCAAAATTGGTTCATGGTGATTATTCAGAATATAATATTTTCAAAACTGAAAAAGGCTTGGTTGTTTTTGATTTGGGTTCTGGTGTTGATCTTAGACATCCAAATGCCAAAGAATTTCTTAAACGTGATATTCATAACATTGGAAGATTCTTTAATAAAAGGGGAATTCCTGTTGAAGATTCGGATAAAATATTTGAGGATATTGTAAAATGAGTTTTGAAAAATTAATCCGTATTCCAAGCGACAGAGTTGGGGTTTTAATTGGTAAATCTGGAAATGTGAAATCCAAAATTGAAGAAGCTTGTTTTGTTTCTTTAGAGATTGATGGTGACACCGGAGAAGTTTTCATCCGAACTCAAGGTGATGTTGACAAAATACAACCATTCAAAGCTATGGAAATTGTTACTGCAATTGGAAGAGGTTTCTCTCCTGAAAATGCAATGACTTTACTAAAAGGTGAAAATGCATTACATGTAATAGATCTTAGAGAATTTGCAGGAAAATCTAATGCTAATGTTGAAAGGATAAAAGGGAGGATTATTGGAGAGGGTGGTAGAGCAAGACGAAATATGGAAAATCTTAGTGGTACTCATATCTCAGTTTATGGAAGAACTGTTTCAATTATTGGAGATTCAAGTAAATTACGTTTAGCAGTTGATGCTATATCTTCTATTTCAAGTGGAAGTATGCATGGTGCAGTTTACACAAAACTGGAAGCTGCAAACAGAACAGCAAAACAAGAACGAATGAAATTATGGGAAGATCAAGATGTCTTCGATTAAAGAAAAATTTAACCAAATCTCACCAAGTGAATTCTTTTACAGTAATCGAGATTTAGCTGGTTTCAGTAATCCTACTAGATCTCTTTATACTGCAGTAAGAGAATTTGTTGAAAATGCCTTAGATGCATGTGACCAAAAAGGGATTCTTCCAGATGTACATTTGATAATCAAGGCTGTTGATCCTGATAAGCCAGATCCTAAGCCATACATATTGACTGTAAAAGATAATGGGCCTGGAATAGATGCCGAACATATTCCATTAGCTTTTGGAACTGTACTTTATGGTTCTAAATTTGGACTCAAACAAGCAAGAGGAATGTTTGGTTTAGGTGCAACTATGGCAATTCTTTATGGACAAATCACTACTAACAAACCTGTTACAGTAAAAAGTTCTGTAGATGGTGCTACACAAGATACGTTTGAACTATTACTTGATATTCAAAAAAATAAACCTGTAATTGTAAAACACACAACTAAAGAAGTTTCAAAAAAAGGACTTAGTGTAAGTATTTGTTTAGAGGGCGATTATTCAAAAGCAGGAAACAAAATTAGAGATTATGTTTATGAAACATCTTTGATCACTCCTTATGCTTCAATTACTTTTGATGATCCAAAGGAACAAAAATTTAGTCATCCGAGATTTGTAAAAGAAATTCCTCCACCTCCAACTATTATTCGTCCACACCCACATGGAATTGATGTTGAAAGAATTCGAAGAATGATTGTAGAATCACAATTTGAAATTCCAACTATCGATGATGCCATGATTGAAAAAGTTAGAAAAGATTTGGGGTTATCTGTAAAGAATCTTAGCTTTACCGCAATTATGGACAAGGCAAAGAAAAAATGGAAAACACTTCCACGACAAGTTAGAGTAGTAATCTCTTTAATGTCATTTTTAAAAATGGATTTTGAAAAATTAAACAAAATAAGAATTGAAGACATTGACATGCCAAACAAAAAACTACATTATTGGGATTTTGGAGATTCACAATCCAAATCAATTGATATGGATCCTGAAAGTCAATATTACAAACAACTAACCAATACTGTACAAGGAGAACCTCTTACAACATTCCTTACAAAACGATTTCAAAGAATAGGTCCTACTACTGCTGTTAAATTTGCAGAATATGCTGGATTCAAGCCTGAAAAAAGAATGGGAACTTTGTCAAATCAAGAATTAGTCAATTTGAGTGATGCACTTCAAAAATTTGAAGATTTCATGGCACCTGATTCTAGTTGTCTAGCACCTTTAGGGGAAGCTCCTTTGGAAAAAGGAATTAAAAAATTCTTTAATCCTGATTTTACAGCTGTAGTTCAGCGTCCCGCCTCTGCCTATTCTGGATTCCCTTTCATTATTGAGATGGGTATTGCATATGGTGGTGAAATCAAATCTGGTGGACCTCATGTTTATCGATTTGCCAATAGAATTCCATTATTGTATGATGAAGGTAGTGATGTAGTCCTCAAAGTTGTTCATGATACTGATTGGGGTCGATACAAAATAAAAGGTGAACCTCCGTTTGTCATTGTATCTCATATTTGTTCTACTAGAATTCCATATAAGACAGCAGGCAAAGAAAATGTCGCTGATAGACCAGAAATTGAACGAGAATTAAGATTAGCATTGCAATTTTTGTCAAGGAAAC
>DAOWGL010000109.1 GCA_030637455.1 Candidatus Nitrosopumilus sp.
AAAATCATTTCTAAAGTGTAACATCTTAGATTGATAATAATTTATTATCTAGATGAAGTTATGAATATCATGGGTGTGGATGAGGCAATCAAGAAGCTAGAGGTATCTAACCAAGGATTAAAGGTAATTTTAGAGAATCTTGATGAGCAATTATCTGATTTACGCTCTGATTCGCGTCTTGAAGGATTGGTAGATGATTTAGAAAATCTATTCTATGCATATTTGAAAACTTGGGTTAAAAATAATAGTGAGATCATTGATATTTTAAAAAAAGAGAAGAAATAATTTTATTCTAAATTCTTTTGAGAATAGACATGGTGTTTGGTTTTAAATTTGGATTTCTAAAGTTTAGACCCAAAGAAATTTCAAAAAACTGTGAATGCCATGACTGTGCTGATATAGGACACAAAAATTGTGGTTGTTGTCAATAAGTAATATGTATTCTAAATTTCAATATGCTTAAGTTCCTACTTCTTTCAGAAACTTTCATGACTGATGATAAAAAAATGAAAATTATCTGTAAATGGTGTACTGTTTCTAAAGATTGTCATATTGTTAGTCAAGAAGTTTCTGACCATCAGGGAGCCTATGGAATAGATAGTGTCGTGATGGCTAAAGTTAAAATCCACAAGCATTTCAAAGGAAAAAATTATTGCAAAGGTTCTGATAGAACAATTACTATTCCTCTATCTGAGGTATCAAAGTATAATGAAAAAAACAAGGATTTGAGTTAAATGAAATTCCTAGTGATTATCCCTATATTCTTAATTGGATTTATTTTTGTAAATATTATTCCATATGCTTCTGCAGGAGTTTTTGATGAACCAACATTGAATGTTAAAGATTTGGTTGTTGAAGAATATGTATCGGATTTGTGTTGTATGATAACTACAATGACATTTGTTGGAGATGATATTTTATTTTTACAAAAAAGTGATGGACAAGTTCGTTTAATTCAAAATGGAACATTACAAACAGAGCCTGTACTTGATGTAAATGTAAATTCTGAAGGTGAGAAAGGAATGCTTGGAATTACTAGTGTTGGGTCATCTGTTTATCTTTATTTTACAGAATCTGAAAAAGATGGAGGCGATGCATTAGGCAATAGAATTTACAAGTATAATTGGAATGGAGAAAAATTAATCAATCCTATACTTCTTGAAGAACTTCCTTCTAATATTGCTCATAATGGAGGGGCAATGGTTGCAGGATTGGATGATCAAGTGTATGCAGTGATTGGAGATACTTTACGATATGCACTTTTACAAAACAAGCCCATAGAGTGGTTGGATGATTCTGAGATTGATTTCAAAGATAATGGTGTAATTTTACAATTAGAAACTGAAAAACCGTATTTTGCTATGGGTATTCGAAATAGTTTTGGACTGGCAATTGATCCTGTAACTGGGAATTTATGGGCAACTGAAAATGGGGATGATGATTTTGATGAAATCAATTTAGTTCCTGAGAAATTTAATAGTGGGTGGATAGTCATTATGGGTCCTGCAACAGAGGCAGAACTAGCAGAACTTCCTGGGTATCAGGATTATGTGTATGATGATCCAGAATTTACTTGGGAAAAAGTTGTGGCACCAACAGGGTTAGATTTTGCTCAATTTCATGAAATTAATAATTATGATAATTCTCTTTTTGTAGGGGATTGTAATACTGGAAATCTTTACAGATTTGAATTAAATGAAGATAGAGATGGATTTGAATTCTCTAGTGATTTTCTTCAAGACAATATGCTAAACAAAAATGAAACAATGGATGAGATTGTAATAGGAACTGGATTTGGATGTATCACTGACATTGAAAGGGGTCCAGATGGATTTCTTTACGTGGAGTCACTAAGTGAGAGTTCCATTTACAGAATATTACCTGCAAATACAGTTGACTCTGCTGATTCTGAAGGTGGAGGTTGTCTTATTGCAACTGCAACATATGGTTCAGAGTTAGCACCTGAAGTTCAGAAACTACGAGAAATTCGAGATAATTCCCTGCTAACTACACAATCAGGTACAAACTTTATGGGAATGTTCAACGATGTTTACTATTCATTCTCTCCTGTGATTGCAGACTATGAAAGAGAAAACCCTGTATTTCGTGAGATGGTAAAGATTGCAATTACTCCAATGATTTCTAGTCTGTCGATTTTGAATTATGTTGATATGGATTCAGAAAGTTCAGTGTTGGGATATGGGATTAGTTTGATTGTACTTAATGCAATGATGTATTTTGGAATTCCAGTACTTGCAATAATGAGGATTAGAAAATGAGTGTCCGATAAAGAATCTGATAGATATGAAACAATATCTATTGAATCAAAAATTAGAGAGGGAGTTTTTCATAAAGTGCTTAAAAATTTAGAAAGTGGAAAAGCTGTTTCTTGTTCTTGTAAATGTTGGAGCAAAGGAAAAAAGCCTTGTGTGGGAATGAGAACTATAGGTTATGATAATTAATGGATTCTAAACTCTTCAAATGATTTTTATCCCTTTGGAAATGTTGTTCTTCGTGGGCTAGATGGGAATCGAAGACCCGTCAAGTCCACATTTAAAAACAAAGAAATTCTAAATTTTTGTATTATTTTTCAGTATTTGCTGTTATCTTTTTTAATTCAGAAAGAATCAAAACTAGTATTTCCTTTTCACTTAATTTCAAAAGTTCTACTGTTTCCTCTTCAGTGAATTTAATCTCTTCATTTATTTTTTCATATGTTTTAAGATCGGCCATGCATAATGATGTTATAGTCGTTGATTAAAACTTTCATAATTTTATGTGAGATTATTTCATTGAAATTTGGGATTTACAATGTCACAATTATCCGAAAAATCTAAACTCTAAATTATAATACGTTTGTTCTTATAGGACCAATCTTCTTGTGAGTCATGTCAGAAGACAGAAAAATGTACAAATGTACCTGTTCTGAATGCAAAAAAGAAACTGAAGTTCCTTTTGAACCAGCAGCAGACAGAGACGTATTTTGTAAAGAATGTTACCAGAAAAAACAACAAAAGTAGAAGATTTAGACTAGTTTCGTTTGATTAATTTTAAACTTGATTATTTTCAAATATTCTTTTTTTCATTTTTTTTAAATTTGAAATCGTAATGTATGGTGAGATTATTTCATTGAATCATTGGGATTTACAAAGTCAAGATTTGTAACATTGGAAGAATCTTTTGTACTATCATATCGTGATTTGATGAACTTTCTGTGGATAATAGTATGAGATCTCTCTCAAAATTAACTGTAATCCATTTTACGTTATCTCTTGATTCTATAGACCAATTTGTTTTGCCAAGTTTTTTATCAAAAACATGATTCATTTTGGCTTTTAACAAGGCTTCACGATGTACAAGTTTAGTTTCAGGTACGCTTAGTTGTGGAATCATTCCTTTTTTTCTGTCATATGCCTTTAGTCTCCCACACTTGCACAATATGCCGACAAATCGTATTGATGAATTTATGTTCATAATTTTACTGCAAAGCTTATTTTCAGGTCTTGGATTTTCTAATTCTTGCACTGTTTGTGTTTATTTGAAAAAATTAGAAGGCCACAAATAATTTTCTTGACTAAAGGGTGAAATGCAAATTTCCCAGATTAGATTCTAACCTATTCAATCAATATTGCAGGCTTGAAAGGCCTTGCATGTCGAGCTTTTCCTTTCGGATCATAAATGTCACTATCTGATTCTGAATACACTATAACATCTACGCCAAATTCCTTCTTTCCAATGGATGATAATTCCTTTGAGAGAAACTCTTTTTCATCAAATGAATCCGATTCTAATTTCATCTGTTTGATAACTTCTGACTCTGAATGCAAATCTTTGATTACTTTTTGGATATAGTCCGGATTTTTTTTAGCCTCTGTAGTTTCAGGATCTGCAATTAATTCCTTCATTACAACTCCCATGTTGTTTTGACCTCCAACCATTATCCCCAATATCTTGCGATACACTTTGGATTTGAATTCATCAGAGTTTACATAGATTACAATTTTTTTCGGAATAATTTTTGTAACTTTGAGAATATTTGCAATATCATTAATAGTTGATTTTAACAACTCTTCAGATTGAATTGATGTTGCATCTAGTTTCTCTTTAGAGAATTCAGGCCATGCTGATTTTGATACTACATCAGAATTTCCAAGATTCTCCCACATTTCTTCAGCTACATGTGGTGCAAATGGAGATAGCATTGCAACACGAACAGAATTGATATGATGTAATATCCCTGATACATCTTCTCTTCCTTTAGCTTGTACTCTCTTACTATACCAGCTCAAATCAGATTCAAATGTAAATAAAATATCGTGTAGTGCTTCTCGCAATCTCATTTTTTCTACAGCTTCTGTAACCTGCACTATCATACTCTGGGTTTTTGACAAAATCCATCTATCTTCAGCTTCTAACTCCCCAATGGTGCCTTTTTTGAGCCTAGAGCACTCTTCTAACAATGATTCTAGCTTGTTTTGAATACCATACACTGACTCCATGTTAAAATCAGCATCTTGAAGTAATTCGGCTGATGAAATTATTGCTAGTCTTATTGGGTCTGCACCATGTTCTCTGATTGCAGTTCGTAGTGGGATGATATTTCCCATACTCTTACTCATCTTAGCACCATCCATCATGACACTGCCATTAACTACAATTTCTTGTGGCCATAATTTTTTCTCAAATATTGCAACGTGATTAAGTACAAAAAATGATAGATGATTCTTAACCAAATCTCTACCTTAATGTCTTGAATCAACTGGATAGAAATATTGGAATTCTTTTTTCACTGTACCAATTACATCCTCACTCAGCTTGGATGTACTAACAGCTAGAGACAAATCTCCTTTGTCTAACAAAATATAATCAAATAATTCTCGAGTTAAATTCTCAGGAGTTACTGTTCCATCATTTACAAATCGTGAAATTGTATAGTATGCCATGTAAATGACACTATCTGATAGTGACTCTACAATCCAATCTTTATCCCATGGTAACTTTGTTCCCAACCCTTGTTGTCTTGCACATGCTCGCTCGTGTAACCAATCAATTACCTCTTTGAACTCTGTTCTGAGGTTACTTGGTAGAATGTTCATCTCATCAAAACAATTGCGAGCAAGTTCTTTCCATTCTTCATCTCCATAATTCAAAAACCATTGATTGTTCAATATTTTAACAACACATTCTGCACCACATCTGCAATGTACTGGAGCATTCTCAAGTACTGGAAATTTTTCTAGGATGTTCTTTTCTTCTAACCATGCTCGCACCTTGTCTCGCCCAAACTGGACTTTTTCATTGTTAAATTGATCACATTTTTCATTTAACTTTCCATCTGTGAATTCTTTGAGATACAATTCTTTTGTTGCCTCTTCTAGTTTGTCGTCTGTTTGGTTTGCAACTCCTAATTTTTCACAAATCTGTTTTGCAGGATATTCATCATATCCTGGAGTTACAATAATTGGAATAGGCTCTATTTTGGCTGCTAATTCGTGATTTTTAGCCTTCAAATCCATTAATGCCTGGTAATCCTTTGGAGCGTGAGCAGGCACTGACATTACTAATCCTGTACCCATTCCAGGCTCTACAAATTCTGCTGGTAATATTGGAATCTCTACTC
>DAOWGL010000074.1 GCA_030637455.1 Candidatus Nitrosopumilus sp.
AATTAACAGATTAAGAAGAATAGTAAATCCATTAAAGAAATTTGTACTTGAGATAGCAAAGAACGTTAAACGATTTTCAGATAGTGAAGATGATGAACTCACATTATTCTATGATGACGTAATAGATCACATTGACAAAGTAATTGAAACATTAGAAGAATCCAGAGAAACTATGGAAATTTACAAAGATACAGATTTTGTGTTAAGTACTGAAAAAACAAACAAAGTTCTAGCAGTATTAACGATAATTTTCACATTAGCAATTCCATCAACTGTAATTGGAACATTTTATGGAATGAATGTAGATTTGCCAGGTGGGATTGGAAATAATTCAATGTTTTTAGGACCATTTACAACTTTCATTGTAGTAATAGTTGCATCAGCAATTCCTGCAATCATGATGTTTACATATTTCAAAAAATTAGGCTGGATTAGTAGTTAAAATAAAAAATCTAAATCTATCCATAAAAAATAAGCTTAGATAAATACAAGATAATTTAACCTAAATTATGGGGAAAATTAGAGTACGAACTGGTAGAGGCACAGGAACTATTGAAGTTGATGAAGATGCTACAAAATGGTCTGGAGATGAATTTAGAAAGATCCAAGAAGCAAGGAAAAAAGCAACAACAGGTAAAATGGTTCATACAGGTCGTGGAACTGGTTCAAGAAAATTAGGAGATATGCCTGATCCAAAAGCAAGACCTTCTACTGAAGGAATGACTAGAAGTACAGGTAGAGGGACCGGTTCTAGAAAAAGTAAGAATAAAGGTTCAGGGTAAAACCTAGATTTTTAATTTTATTTTTAATTATATCATCTAAATTTGGATATCAGGATTTCCAGATTTTAGCTTGTCCCAATCGGCAAGAAAGTTATCCAAGCCAATTTTTGTTAATGGATGTAACATCATTTTATCCAATACTGCAGGAGGTAATGTGACAACATCTGCACCAATTTTTGCTGCATCAACTACATGTACTGGATGACGAACACTTGCAACAAGAATCTGTGTTTTAATTTCATAATGTTTATGATCAAAGATTTTTCTAATATCTTCAATCAATTTCATTCCATCTTGACCAATGTCATCTAATCTTCCAATAAATGGACTAACGTATTTTGCCCCAGCTTTTGCAGCTAGTAAAGCTTGATTTGCAGAAAAGATCAAAGTAACATTTACAGGAATTCCTTCAGATGAAAATGATTTACAAGCTTTGAGACCATCAGGAGTCATAGGAACTTTAACAACTACATTTTCCCCATATTGACGAAGGCGTTTGCCTTCTTCCATCATTCCAGAATATTCAGTACTGACAACTTCTAAACTAACATCACCTTTGATGATTTTTGTTATTTCCTCCATAGCATCTTTTGGATTGCCACCTTCCTTGAACATGAGTGAAGGATTAGTTGTTATTCCATCTAACAAACCCATGTCGTTGAATTTTCTTATGGATTCAAGATTAGCAGTATCAAGAAAAATTTTCATAATTTTTTACTTCTAATTTCTTTAACTTGTTTTGCCATATTAAAAGATGTTATTCCATGTTTCTCCAAGAGTAATGGAACTTCTTTATCACGTGCAGATTCACCAAACATATCCTGGGCTCCAATTCTTTTGATAGGTACTGGATATGATTCTGAAACAGATTCCGCCACTGCAGAACCCATTCCGCCAATAATATTATGTTCTTCAGTTGTTACAATACATCCAGTTTCTCTTGCTGCTTTTTCTAAAATTTCATGGTCAATGGGTTTAATTGAAAACATGTCTAAAACTCTACAAGAGATTCCTTCTTGTTGTAATGATTCAGCAGCTTCTAAAGCCATTCTAACGGTAATACCGCATGCTGCAATAGTACAATCAGTGCCATCTCTTAATGTGATTCCTTTTCCAATTTGAAATTCTTGAGATTCAGAATGAACAAGAGGTGTTTTTGATCTTGCCATCCTCATGTAAAATGGGCCATATTCTCTAGCCATTAATTGAATCAACTTTGAAACTGCAATAGTGTCAGCAGGTATAAAGACTCTAAAATTTGGAATAACTCTCATTATAGCAATATCTTCAATAGTTTGATGTGATCCCCCATCAGGCCCTACTGACAAACCACCATGAGATGTAACTAATTTTACATTAAGACCTTTTTTCCCAGGAGGTGATGGATATGCAATATTATTTCGGATTTGATCAACTGCTCTACCAGGTAAAAATATTGCATAAGTACTAGCAAAAGAAATTTTTCCAGATACAGCCAATCCTGCAGATATTGTTACTAGATTAGCTTCAGCAATGCCCACATTAAAGAAGCGATTAGGAAATTCTTTTCCAAACCCGGAAGTTTTTAATGAATCAGTTGTGTCTGCACCTAAAACAACAACATCAGGATTTTCTTTTCCTAATTGAATTAAAGATTTAGAATATTCTGAACGCATATCAGTCATTATTGGGTCATTCAAATGTATCCTGCCTCCTGTGCAATTTTTTTAATTTGTTCTTGTTTTTCACCAATTACATGTAATCCAATCCATTTGTTTACCAAGTCAATTCCACCAAGTTCATTTGCTTTTGCAAGCAATCCACGTCTTCTTGATATCAAAACTTCATTTCTAAAATCTCTAATTGCAGCTCGAACATCTTGCTGACCAATTATTGCACCACCTCCAACAAAAGCACGTGCACCATCAGAAAATACTGAACCAATATTTTCAAGATTTACCCCACCATCTGCCTCAATATAGCCTGAAAAATTATGCTGTTTTAAGATAGAATTTAATCTCGTCATTTTTTCATGTGTTTCTTCAATGTATTTTTGACCAGATTTTCCAGGTACTACAGACATTACTATTAGTTGATCAAGAGATTGTAAAAATTTGTAAGACCATTCAGGTAATTCCGTGTCAGGATTTATTGAAAAACCTACACCCACCTGATTTTGCTTTAGAATATCATGAATTTCTCCAAAACTAGATTCATCAGTTACTTCAGCATGAACAGTGATAATATCACTGCCTGCATCAACATAGTCTTTCACATATTTTACAGGTTCAGTAATCATCAAATGAGTATCAAATGGAATTACTGTAAGTGGTCTTAGTTCTTTGATTTTATTGTGATCAAATGTTTTTGTTGGAACAAATTGACCATCCATTACATCAAGATGAATGTAATCAGCCCTACCAGTTACACATCGCTTAATTTCATTTTCTAAATTTGTCATATCTCCAGCAATAATGGAAGGTGTAATCATAAATTGAGAATCCAGTTCAAGATTAATTATTGGAACAATATCAGAGTCAGGAGCTTTACCGTGCCACTGCGGATTATCTTCCATGTGTTCAACAGATTTTCCTTTTATTGTTCTTGAGATGATCATGGTTGGGACACCCTTTGTAGCATTAGCTTTTGTTATAGCAGCATCAATTTGCTCAATGCGATGTCCATCGATTTCAATAACGTTCCAACCAAATGATCTCCACTTATCACCAGTTTTCCAACGTGATGCATCTTTCCACATTTCAGAAATTTCTGAACCATCTAAATTTTCATCTAGTGGCATAATTTTTTCAGTATACGAATCTTGTTGAATAAAATTTCTATCAAGAAATGCTGTAAGATTATCAACTTTGTATTTTGAAGCTGTCATTGCAGCCTCCCAGACTTGTCCTTCATCAGATTCGCCATCTCCAATGATAGTATAGACATGATGATTTTTAGAGTCAATTTTTGCTGCAAGTGCAATTCCAATAGAATATGACAATCCTGTGCCTAAAGAGCCTCCACAAAATTCCACTCCAGGACATTTTAGATCTGGGTGTCCTTGAAGTTTACTGCCAAATTTTCGAAGTGTATCAATTTCAGATTCTGGAAAATATCCAGCAACTGCCATGTTAGAAAATAATCCAGGAGCAGCATGTCCTTTTGATAAAACTAATCGATCTCTATCTTCCCATTGAGGATTATTAGGATCAAATTTCAAATGTTTGTTAAATAAACATCCTAAAATTTCAGCCATAGAAAATGAACCGCCAGGATGACCAGATCCTGCAATATTGGTTCCCTTAATTACTAATTTACGGGCTCTGAGAATATTTTTCTTTATTTGATAATAATTAAGACCCATCTGCAACATTATCCCTGTAAATTGAATAAAAATCTATTTCTAAAAGAAAACAACTAATTTTAAAACCCAAAGGAAAAGATCTCAAAAATGCAAATTAGACATCATGATTTTAAAGATAATTCTACTTTATCCAACATAAATTTCAAAAATGCAGATAAGGGTTTTTTTCTCCAATGCTTTGCATTCCATTCCTTTACAAGGGCATCATAGAACTTCCACTCAGATTCATCTTTTTTAAGATGAGCGACCATCATTTTCTCAAATTCTGAAACATCCCAATCTACTGGACACATTATATCGTTCATCTGAATTAATTTTCCATTTTTCATTTGAAACGGATATGATTTGCATACATCTGGTTTGAAATCATTAACAGTACATCTAAAGACATCTCCAGTTTCTTCAAGAAATTCACATGCGCCTTTTTTTTGTTTCAGAGCAAGATCTATCAGACCTTCTTTTACCTCAATTCCCAGAGAGTAGTCTTTTGCTCCATAAATCTCTAAAAAATTCTCAGGAGGTACTCCCAATCCCACTGAAAGTCGATAAACATCATGAGCATTAACAAATATCACATATTCCTTGCAGCAATTGGTATGACATGAAACACAAGGGAATTCCCCAGTCTGAGTATGACTAGAATCAGTATTATCTACAGTGAGTGTCATTAATCATCATAATAAATTTCATGTATTAAATCTGTAAAATTTTAATTTGATCCTTATGATGAGTTATTATGGAAATTAAAGAGAACATTCCAATTGTGTTATTTGATAATCAGTGTTATTTGTGTATGAAATTTGCAAAAACTGTTAATTATTTTGCAAGAGGTAAAATTTCGATAGTTGGGCATTATTCAGAATTTGGAGAAAAAATAAGAAAAGAAATCCTGGATGGAACTGCTTTAGACATGTTTTGGTTTATTTCTAAAAAAAGAGCATATGGTGGAAGAGCAGCTTTACTCCCATTAATAAAATCAATTTTAAGTGAAAAAACAAAAAAAGCATCAACAGTTAGAATTGATAAAGAATGTCAGCAAGGTTGTAAAACTGTTAAAGCAGTATTTGTGAGATCAACAAGTCTAATTACCAATAGCAAGATAATAGATCTAAGTAAATCTAAATAATACTTGGAAAATAGATGCTCATAGTGAAAATCAAAACTGAAAATTCCACAAAAAAGAAAACAAGTCTTCTTTGTGGATTTGTATTAGAAAATTCTAACAAAGTTCTAGGATTACCAAAATTTGATACTAAAACTACATCAGCAATTAACCAATCTCTAAAAGATATGGAAGGGAAATTAGGAAAACTCAGTATTATTCCAATACCTGGAAAACCCATACAAAGAATCCTACTTGCAGGTATAGGAAAAAAAGAGAATCTAACAAAAGATACTATTAGATTTGTCTCAGGAAGAATTGCTCAAAAGGCTAGAGAGTTGAAATTATCTGAATTTTCAATTATATCACCTCCAAGTTTTGTAACAGATCCAATTTCTGCAGTATCCCAAATAATTGAAGGTTCCAAAATGGCTCTTTACAAATTTGAAAAATTCAAGACCGAGAAAATTGAAACTTTTTCAAATCTCACCATCATTGTTTCAAAATCAAATAAAATTTTAAAAGCTATCAAAATAGCTGAGATTGTTGCAGACGGTGCGATATTTACCAAAAGTATTGCCAATTTACCTCCAAACGAATGTACTCCTACAACATTAGCAAACTTTGCAAAAAGTATGTCAAAGAAAAATAAAATGAAATGTAATATCATTTCAGAACCTGAATTAAAGAAAAAAGGCTTTGGTGGGATTTCAGCAGTAGGTCAAGGAAGCAACAATCAACCAAAATTAATCATTCTAGAACATAATCGTGGTAGAAAAAATGACAAACCGATTGTCCTTGTAGGAAAAGCAGTGACATTTGATACAGGCGGCATTTCATTAAAACCTGGAGCAGCAATGGATGAAATGAAATTTGATAAATGTGGTGGATGTACAGTATTAGGAATAATGAAAGCAGTTTCAGAATTGAAACTACCAATCAATGTTGTAGGAATAGTTCCTTCAGTTGAAAATATGCCAGGAGGGGAAGCATACAGACCAGGAGACATCATAAAATTATACAGTGGAAAAACAGCTGAAATTCTAAATACAGATGCAGAAGGAAGATTGATTTTAGCTGATGCTCTATCATATGGAGAAAAACATTATTCTCCAAAGACAATTATTGATTTTGCAACTCTTACAGGTGCATGTATTGTTGCATTAGGTACCAATGTAGCAGCAATTGTATCAAATGATGAAAAACTATCAAAGAAAATAATGGATTCTTCTAAGAAAACTACAGAAGAAGTATGGGAACTTCCGTTAAATCAAGACTATATGGATATGATAAAATCAGATGTAGCAGATATGAAAAATGTAGGTATTGGAAGAGCAGCTGGAACTATCACTGCAGCTGCATTTTTGAAAAATGCAATTGAAAAAACTCCATGGACTCATATTGACATTGCAGGAGTTGCATGGACACAAGGAGCTACAAAAGAAAAATCATATAATCCAAAAGGCGCTACAGGTTTTGGTGTAAGATTAATTTTAGATTATTTACAAAATTTGTAGAATTAGTATCCTCTACTATTTCTATCAGGTGTACTAACATTTGGATTTCTCCAACCATGTTTTTCCATCATGTGATTTAGTAATCTAATATCATTGTCACATATTCCTCCACAAACACTACAATTTGGCATATCGAATTCACATCAATCCAATTAATTCAATATTAAAAGATTGATTGAAAAGTAGAAAATGCCAGCACTGTTGCTTCCCAAGAGCTCTCGCATCTTAGTAGCACAACAGCGACATTAGGTTTGACTTCCAAGTTCGGAA
>DAOWGL010000057.1 GCA_030637455.1 Candidatus Nitrosopumilus sp.
AAATTCATAGATATTCAACCACTTCTCTTTAAAGTGAAATACAGAACTTAAGCGTATTGAGATTTAAAATCCAATCAGATTCCCATTTTTTCTTTTCTAAATTTAAAAGCGGTGACTCTCAACCAAGATGACATGAGAGGTCACTCACTTTTGTATGCAATTACACTAGACAAGTTTGAAATTAAAGCCAATGTGTGTAAGAAAAATTAATTACTTGATCGTATTGAGGATTTGTCTTTATCATAAAAGGTCAAGATGTGCCTGATTTGTGTACACTTTCAGGGAATCTCTAACCTTAAATGATTAGGATATTTACGATCTATTAACTTGATCGATTGATTGGTCCTTTTTTTGAGCCTAAAAGCAGGTTATTGTGTAATTTTTCATAAATTGTATTTTAAATTCCCCAAAAAATTCTTACTTTAAGTTTACCATCAAATTTGGAAAGATCCATATATAGAAAGTTTAATAATTTATTTTAGAAATCAAGTCTTGCTCTTCTATCGCCCGATAATTGATCAGGCTTGGTTTCTTTTTTCAGAATTTAAAAAGAAGAGATTGAGAAACAAATTTTACTCAATGCTCCCCTATCGCCCAAATGATGAAAGTATGAACTTCATTTAAAGATGATCCAGTGTCAGCGATCAAATGTTACAAATTAGAAAAAATTATCTGATTTCTTAATGGGGAAATCCTTAAGGATCATTGACTCAAAAAACAAAGCTTTCTTTGTCTTTTGTGTATACAATGTGTTTTACTCCATTGCACAAAATTAATACGTGAAAATAGTAATTAAATAAATCGCAGTAATTTGAAAATGTTACAGATTGGAGTTTAGAATCTAATGTCCATGACAAAGACATTTGCATTTTGAATCACTACATAATTCATGTTTATTTGCAATACACTTGAAACCAAATTCATTTAACGGGGTCTTCATCCAGAAACTATTCTTATCTAATTTGACACTCATACATGGACTATGTGAACTTGAAACATAAGACGATGTACGTATAAAAATATTACAGACTAATTATCAGGCACATCACAGTTCTTACAAAACCATTGCATCTCAGTATCTGTTCTAACCATTAATTCACCACATTTTTCACAATGCTTTACTTCAGTCCCAATACTCATTTATTCACTGTCTTGAAAGATCATCTGAATTAACTTAAGAGTATTGGAGTTTAGAGACTTCATCCAATATGGTATTTGCAAATCTTCTTCCTGTACGATTCTGTGTGTTTGCAATTTTTACCAAATGTGGACATAGTTCTTTATCATTAAAGCAAAGTTTCAACAGATTGTAATATTCTAATACAACAGAATCACTATCTTCTAAGATTATTTTATCTAAGGTATTTTTTGCTCTTGAAATCTTATCTTCAAGTGGAAGTTGAGCTATCCCATACTGTAAAAAGATCTGTACTATCTCTTTGTGCCTTTCCCCAATAGATACAGTCAGTCTAAATTTTGACATTTTATTAAATTCGTTATTTATCTGTAAAAGTGCATCATCATATTTCAGATAATATCTTTGCATTAATGGTACAATCTGGCGTAGCAGTATTATGTCAAATTCATAATTTTTTGAAAGATTTCGTTCTGCATCTATTACAAGTTCTATTATTACAAAGAAAAATCTCAACGGATCTCTAATTTCTATTTTTTTGTATTCTACAGGATATTTCACAAACATATTGTTTAGTATGTTAATGCCATGTGCGGATAACAGACCTCGTTTTTTGTCTGCATTTAGAGTTTTGATTATTTTAAGAAGTGTAACAGAAAATAACGAATAATTTTTTGCAGACGCCCCATTTTTCTCAAGACATTGAGTTTCAAAATTATTTGCAAACTCATCTAAAATCTTTGGGATTTGTTCTGTTTGTTCTATGTTTCTGAAATTGATTATTTTGTGTTTTGTGTTGTCTGAATTATCTGTTGATGCAAATAATCGGTTAGTTAACTTTAATGCACTTTGAATTGATGTCAATTTGCTTTTGTTACCTTTACCGTATTTGCTTTTTTGTAAAATCTGGATGGATTGAATTAGTGAATCATGCAATAAATTATTAAAATATCTCTTTTTCATAAATGTATATTTAATGATGATTTTTCATTATCGTGTATACGATTATGAAAATTTAGATATTCAAACCAGCATCAACAGATGCAGTTTTATTTTTGAATGGACAAGATTTTCCTTCATGTTCTCCATCTCCTTCTTCACCATCAGAAGATACGTCATGTAACGCAATTCCAAAATTTTCAATTAATTCGGTATTAGTTATGGGGGGTTTTGCTTCTACTTCATAATCTGAGAAAGTTTCAGTTATGGCTCCGCCTACAAAAAATGCCACAACTAACACTAGACAAAACATCGTTCTATCGCGAATTACTGTTTCAAATATCACTCTTCCACGCCCAAATCTATTACTTCATAAAATTACATAAAGATGATCTTGAAATTTTGAAATGTTACAGATTAGAATTTACGGGTAGGATTTAGGCATAGAACTTAGGCATAGTTTTTCATAAAAATATTCAATCAGTTTATCGTCTTTAGTTACACACCCTATGGAATCGTTCATTGATGGAATAAGGGTACAGCAGATTTACCCAAATACCTATGAGGGAAAATAGACGGTAAACTAGATGATTTGTTATAATGTTACTTTCTAATTATTTTTTTTCCAACTCTATTGATCATTTACCTTTTCAAAAATTATATCAACACCTTGACATGACTCACATCTTTCCATTAGACCAAATTCATTCTTGAATTTGCCTTTTCCATCACATCTAAAACAATTCAATCTGTTTTAATTAGATAATTTTGGATTAGATAAAGATGATCTTGAAATTTTGAAATGTTACAAAATTAACAATTATTGTGTTTGAATTTAATTAAAACGACGAGATGCATGGAAAACATGCTAAATCAAGGACGTATTCCTAACATGTTATGTTTTCCAGACCCATTATTCTACGACGCAGAATAACGGCTTCTCGTTATAATCTGTATATCAAAATAATATTTAACAATGATCATGAAATTTTGAAATGTTACAGATTAGAAAAGGGGCGGCATTCAACCAAGATGATTAGAGAAGCCCCTCACTTTAGAATTAGTAATATTACTATAGATATTTTTGAATTAAAGAAAGAATATGCATTATAAAATAACTTCAGAGTGATTTTTTTAGAATTTCTTTCTAATTACAATAATACCTCCCACAATCAAACCGTTTCTCATAATTCATCTACAAGAATTTTGAACTTAAGCGTATTGAAGTTTAGTAGTATGTTATTCTTTAATATGTTTAGCAGTGTAAATCATTCTTTGTA
>DAOWGL010000019.1 GCA_030637455.1 Candidatus Nitrosopumilus sp.
ATCTCAAAGCAATAAAGTAGAAACTGTTTTTACTGCTCCTGGAAATGGAGGCACTCAAAATAATGTTCCAATCGATGTAAATGATTTGAATGCTCTGGCTGCTTTTGCTAGCAAAAATAATTGCTTTACTGTAGTAGGACCTGAGGATCCACTAGCTGCTGGAATTGTTGATAAATTCAACAAACTAGGTCTCAAAGTTTTTGGACCAACTCAGCAAGCTGCTCAACTTGAATCAAGTAAGATTTGGGCAAAAGACTTCATGAAACGAAATGAAATTCCAACTGCTCGTTTTGAAATATTTGATGATCCTCAAAAAGCTCAAGAATATGTGAAATCGCTTGATTACAATGTAGTTGTAAAGGCAGATGGTTTAGCCGCAGGAAAAGGTGTAATTGTTTGTAATAGTAATGATGAGGCAATTTCTGCAATTCAGACAATTTTGGTAAATAAGACATTTGGTGATGCTGGAAATAGGATTATCGTTGAGGAAAGAATTGATGGAATTGAAGCCTCCTACATTGCTCTTTCAGATGGAGATGTTGCTATACCTATGGCCTCCAGTCAAGATCATAAGAGAATTTTTGACAATGATGAAGGTCCCAACACTGGAGGGATGGGTGCGTATTCTCCAACTCCTATAGTTGATGATAGTTTAACAAAAATAATTCAAGAACAAGTCATTGAAAAAACCATACATGCAATGAAAAGCGAAGGCATTCTATTCAAGGGATTTTTGTATGCAGGAATTATGATTCGAGATGGTAAACCCTATGTCTTAGAATACAATGTTCGAATGGGTGATCCTGAATGCCAGCCAATTACTATGAGGATGGATTTTGATTTGTATGATTATTTTGTAGCAAGTATTGATGGTACATTGTCATCTTTACCTCATGCTACTTGGAAATCACAATCTGCAGTATGTGTTGTTTTGGCATCAAAGGGGTATCCTGAGGCTTATTCAAAAGATGATGAAATTACTGGGTTTGATTCTGTTCCTGAAGGGGCAATTGTTTTCCATGCTGGAACAAAAAAATCTGGAGAAAAGATTCTTTCAAATGGTGGACGTGTATTGGGAGTAACTGCATTGGGTGATACATTAGAATCTGCAATCCAAAATGCATATGCTGCAACTGAAAAAATTATTTGGTCTCAGAAATTTTATCGAAAAGATATTGGTCAAAAAGGTCTTTCTTATCTTTGAGTTTGAATCATTTGATCTTCAGTGAGAATCCAATCAATTAGGATATCGTGATCTGATTTTGGAATTTTTTTGATAATTTGTTTTTCTAATGTGAGAGAAATTGTTGTAGTTTTATTTTCTGCCAAATATTTGTCATAGAATCCATAACCATAACCTAATCTGACTCCACTAAGATCTATTCCTACTGTTGGCACTAAAATGACATCTAGGTTGTTCTCTACTGGACAATCATCTCTTGGTTCCATAATGTCAAAACTGCCATGTTCTAGGCTTGAAAAATCAACAATTTTTCTAAATTCCATGGTTTCACCAGTAACTTTGGGTAGGAAAATCTCTTTTCCTTGACTGATTAACTCTTGGATAATATCTTGAGTAAAAATCTCACTTCCTATTGGATAATAGACTCCGATTTTCTGAGCATTTTTGAAAGCATATATTTTCTTTAATTTTTTCTGAATCTTTTCACTTGCAATTTTTAATAAATCAAAAGATGTATTGTCTCTTGTTTCCAAAAGACGATTTCGTAATGATTCTTTTTCAGGATTATCGTCCAATTTGACTACTCAATGATGCTGCAGTTATTGTATTTTTCAATAGCATTGCAACTGTCATGGGTCCAACTCCTCCTGGAACTGGTGTTGCAAATGATGCTTTTTGAATTATTTTGTCATAATCTGAATCGCCTACTAATTTTTCATGGAATCTTGAAATTGCAACATCAATTACAATTGCTCCATCCTTGATCATCTCTGGTGTTAATGTGAATTTGTTTCTGTTGCCCACTGCTGTAATGATAATATCTGCAGCCTGACATAATTCGGTTAAATTTTTTGTTTTAGAATGACATGTCAAAACTGTGGCATTTTTTTCTAGCAATAAATGATATAGTGGTTTTCCTACTAGGTTACTTCTGTTAATTAAAACGACATTTTTTCCTTCTAGGTCTATTCCATGATAATCAAACATCTCCATAACTCCTGATGGAGTACATGCTACCAATGCTGCTTTTTTCATAGATAGTAATCCTGCATTATGTGGAGTCAAACCATCTACGTCTTTTATCGGTGATATTCTTGATGTTGTGGTAAATTCATCTAATTGTTTTGGCAATGGGAGTTGCACTAGAATTCCATGAACTGTTCTATCTGAATTTAATTCATCGATAATTTTTGTTAATTCTGATTGTGTGATATTTACATCTAGTTTGTGGTCTTTGGTTGCAATTCCAACCTCTTCACATGCCTTGTGTTTGTTTCTTACATATGTGGCAGAAGCTGGATCGTCTCCAATCAGGACTGTGGCTAAACATGGGGAAATTCCCTGTTTTTTCAACTCTTCTACTGCTTTTTTGACTCTATCTTTGACTGATTGAGCAATAAGTTTGCCGTCAATTTTGACTCCTACCATGATCAGTTTTTGATTTGTAGATATTTAATTCTTGGAATTCAAGTTGAAAATCATAGAAAAGAAATC
>DAOWGL010000132.1 GCA_030637455.1 Candidatus Nitrosopumilus sp.
AATTTGATTACAAATTGTCAAGTAATTTTATTTAGATTTTTTTTATTTTGATAGTAAAATTTGTATTATTTTTTTTTCAAACTTTTTTTTCAGCCTCAATTTCATTTTTTTTCTTAAAATTTTCCATTTGCAAGCTGTTTTGGTCGCAATATTGTTTATTTTTTTCAAAATTATTTTTTTGTGGTTTATTTTTAATTAATTTACAAAAATTTATGTTGCAACTTTTTTAGATCTATTTTTGATTATACGCCACGCCTTTTGATGATAGTTAACACATCTTCATCAAGCATTATGTGAGTCAATCCCACACGTTGTCCTCCAAACTTTACACTCTTTCCCCAAATTAACCCATATCTGAACTCTCGTTTTAATCTTCGATGCAGTTTGTTACAAATATCTTCTACTGTATCTCCCTCTCTTGCAATAAGTGGATCTACAAAATCTGCTTCCCCTCCTTTTGGTTTCAAGTAAATTCTAATGAATTTTAATTTTTCGTATATTTTTTCTTTAAGCAACTCGATGTTGGTATCAGAGTTTGCAGATACTTCTATTACATCTGATTTGATTTTTGTTTTTAAATCTTTTAGAAATGCATCATCGACTAGATCAATTTTATTTAGAATGGTTAATGCTTTAGAATAACTAATGTTTCCTGCAATATGATCAGCTAATTGCTCTGATGTAATGTCTTCTCTAACTACAACACGGGCACTAACCAAACCATAAAGATGCAAAATATCTTTGAGATGTTTTTCAGTAATCTTTGTCATCTTTACTTGTTGTGCTACTGCAATTCCTCCCATTGCTGCTTTCTCAATTGTAATGTTTGGTGGTAATTGATTTAATCTAATTCCGATGTTCCCTAGTTCGTTAATTAACACATCTTCGTGAAATGGTTGAAACACATCTAACATTAGTAATACGAGATCTGCCGTTCTTGCAACTGACAAAATTCTCTTTCCTAATCCTTTACCTGAAGATGCTCCTTTGATAATTCCTGGAAGATCTAGTACCTGAATATTGGCACCTCTATACTCCATCATTCCTGGAACCACTGTTAATGTTGTAAATTGAAATGCCCCTACTGTGGATTTTGCACTAGTCATTTTGTTTAACAATGTAGATTTTCCGACACTTGGCAATCCGATAAACACCACTGTCGCATCTCCACTTCGCCGTACATCAAACCCATCCTGCTTCATGCCTGATTTTTTTGCAACTTCTGATTCTTGCTCTCTTTTGAGTTTGGCAATCTTTGCCTTGAGTAACCCTATGTGATGTTCTGTAGCTTTGTTGATCTGAGTCTTTGCCATTTCATCTTGAATGGATTTAATTTTTTCAGGAATTCCCAATACTGTTCACTCATTACCCCTTTCTTTTCAAATAAAACCGTATAACTTGCACTTAGTAGCAAATATTATTCAGTTCAAAAAACGATTCTTGTGAAAAAGAGAACATTTGCGGTAGATATTGATGGAACAATCACTGAAAATGGTGGGGGTAGAATACATTTTGATGCTCTTGAAGCATTACGTCGATTAACTAACATGGGACACGATGTAATTTTTGTAACTGGAAGGTCTTCAGTTGAAGGATATTTGTTGTCTGTTTTTGGTGGAACTACAAAAATTGCAGTTGGTGAGAATGGTGGTTGTATTACAACTGATTCTGATGAACATGTCTTACTTGGAAATATGGATGAATGTAAAAAAGCATTTGAAATAATTAAAGACAATATTGATAATGTCCAAGAAAAACATGTTTTTCCTAGAATGACTGAAGTTGTTTTGGAGAGAACCTTTGATTTGGAATTGGCAAGAAAATTACTAAAAGAAAAAAATATCTCAGTTGAATTATCTGACAGTCAATATGCATACCACATTAATTCTCCCGGAATTGACAAGGGAACTGGATTTAGAACAATTATGGAAAAATTATCCATATCTGCTGAAGATGTAATTGCAATTGGAGATAGCGCAACTGACATTCCGTTGTTTAGAGTTGCAAAAACAAGTATTGCATTAGGCAATGCATCCGATCAAGTAAAGTCTGAGGCAACTATGGTGGTATCTACTCATGCCGGAGATGGCGTTCTTGAGGCATTAGATAAATTAGCACCCACACTATCTGAGAAATAGACATGACTTTCAAATCAATTCTTGATGAAATTGAAAATAATCTAAAGAAAATATTATTCGATCTATCTATGTCTGATGTAGAGTTTTCTGTAGAACCTGCAAAACCTGGCTTTGGTGATGTAAGCTCTAATGTTTCATTTTTGCTTGCAAAATCTCTAAAGAAAAGCCCAAAAGAAATTGCTGAAATACTTTCTGAAAAATATTCTTCATGTACTAGTACACTTGTTTTAAAATCAGATGCTCATCCATCTGGATATCTTAATTTCTTTGCAAACTGGACTAAACTAGGCCAGTTGATTCTATCTGAATCATATCTTGATACATGTGGTGATGTTGAACTTGGTAATGGTTCTAGTATTGTAGTTGAGCATACTAGTGTTAATCCAAACAAGGCACTACACATTGGACATATCAGAAATATCATAATTGGCGATACAGTATCGCGAATTTTAGGGAAAGCAGGTTACAAAGTAAATGTACTAAATTACATTGATGATTCAGGATTACAGGTAGCTGATATCATAGTTGGATTCAAACACTTTGGATATGCCGAAGAACCCCCAAACGGAAAAAAGTTTGATCATTACTGTGGCGATGATGTTTATGTCAAAACTACTGAAAAATATGAGGTCGATTCCAGTTTAGAGGAAATTAGGAAAAATGTTCTCAAGGAACTTGAAGATGGAGATTCAGAAACTGCAAAGTTTGGTGATAAGATAACTAGACGAGTTTTAGCAGGACAACTAGAAACTTGTTGGAATTTCGGTGTAACTTATGATTGTCTAAACTTTGAATCACAAATTATTCGCTCAGGTTTATGGAGTGAAATCTTTGAGAAACTCAAGGAGATGAAACTAGTTGAATTTGAAAATGAAGGAAAGAATGCTGGATGTTGGGTAATTCGTGGAGATGGCAAAGAAGAAGACAAGGTAATAGTTCGCAGTAATGGAACTGCCACATACATTGCAAAAGACATTCCATATGCTGCTTGGAAGCTAGGATTACTTGGGGATCCATTTAATTATAAAAAATATAAAAAACCCCAAACAGGTAATCGTATACTCTGGCAAACTACTCTGAAGGAAACTGCTAAAATCTCTAAAAATTTTACTGGTGAAAAAGTCGTCACTGTAATTGATTCTCGTCAAGCCAATTTGCAAAAAATCATCACCGTCCTAATGGACAAATTCAAGTCTGTACCTGATGCATATAATCATCTAGGATACGAGTCTGTAACTCTGAGTTCTAACACTGCAAAAACTTTGGGTCTTGAAACTGATGGCAAACAAGCTCAAATGTCTGGTAGGAAAGGACTGTATGTTTCAGCTGATTCAGTATATGATATTCTAAAAGAGAAAACAAAAGAAGAAACTAAAAAAAGACATCCTGAAATGGACGACTCTGAAATTGAAATAATTGCTCATTCAGTATCTGTTGGTACCATTCGATATGAGATGATTAAACAAGATTTGGATAAAATAATTACGTTTGATTTGACAAAGTCTCTTAGCTTGGAAGGTGATACATCTCCATACATCCAATATACTCATGCCCGAGCATCAAGAATCTTGGAGAAATCTGGTCGTGTTCCAACTATTGATGTTGATTTTACTTTATTGAAGGAAAACTCTGAATTAGATTTGATCAAAAATATCGGTCTCTTCAATCTACAAGTTAGAGATGCTGCAAATAATCTATCCCCCAAAGTAATTGCACGCTATTGTTATGATTTGGCAGTTTCATTCAATTCATTTTATGAAAAATCCAAAGTTCTTGAATTAGGGGATGTGGAATTGGAGAATTCTCGTCTATGTTTGGTAAATTCATTCAAAATTGTTTTAGAAAAGGCTCTAGATCTTTTAGGAATTCAAGCACCTGATAGAATGTAATGTCCTAGGAAGAAAACTAGTCTCTTTCTGGTGATAGCCAATATGCTTAAGTTTTAGAAAATGTAACCCATATTATGGAATTCTTAGATAAATCCAAAAAAACCAAAAAGACATCAACTGATTCTGAAAATAGGTCAGCTGAGCAAGAAGAGATGAAAGAAGAACAGCATGAACTGGACTTGAAAGAAAATTATGAAAGTGACGAAAATTATGAA
>DAOWGL010000013.1 GCA_030637455.1 Candidatus Nitrosopumilus sp.
AATTTGATAAAGCAGAAAACTATTACAATAAAGCAATTGAAATTAATCCAAAACGTTCTGCAAAAATTTACAAAAACCGTGCTTATCTAAGGGAAAAACAAAACAAAAATTCTGAGGCAAAAGATGATCTCAAAAATTATTTAAAATATTATCCTAAAGCTTCTGATAGAGGACTAATAGAACAAGCAATTAGAGAATTATAATGCGGAGTGCGGGATTTGAACCCGCGGCCTTCAGCTTGGGAAGCTGACGTCATACCAGACTAAACTAACTCCGCCTAAGAGCAATACCATCAATTATGATTAAATATCTTAATTGCTATCTCAAAATATGGATGCAAGATGCCCTGAGTGTGCAAAGGTTGCAATTTTAGATGATAATGTAACGAATGTAAAATGTCCACATTGTAACTTTGAAGCAGATTACGATACCTATCTTGAAATTATGAAAGATCAAGCCATCAATATGTCAGCTGATTATATTCCAGATAGACCTGGAATTTAATTACCAATAATTCCCTTTATCAGAACAATCTAAATGAGCTCCACAATTTGGGCAAAACATATGGCATGCTTGCATGTCCACCATCTTATTATCACATCTAGGACATCTGATCTCTTCTGTCATGCCTATCATTACAAATCTTGATTTAAAAATAATGTCCAAAGGTTAATTAGTCGTTCAACTTTTTTTTGGAATAATTGGCAAACTTCAAACTTACAATCTCAGACATTAAAGGAAAATCAATTTCAAAAGAACTCAAAGATAGCGATGCTAATCCTTTGTTAGGATTAGAGTTAGGAAATGAAACTGATGCATCTATTGTAGGATTAACTGGCAAATTAAAACTCACTGGTGGTAGTGATAAATCTGGAGTTCCAATGAGAAATGATGTTCATGGTGCAGCAAGAAAAAGAGTTTTACTTTCTAGAGGTGTTGGTTTACAAGATGCAGAATATGGTCAACGAAAAAGAAAACTAATGAGAGGAAATTCTGTATCAGAAGAAATCTATCAAGTAAATTGTAAATTTGATGGAGAATTACCAGTTGAAGCTCCTGTTGAAGAAGCAACAGAAGAAAAAACTAAAGACAAAAAAGAATAACTTAACATATACCGCTACTACTTTTTGACTCATGCATTGGAGAGAAACTCTTCCTGATTGGTACATCAAAAAATATGGTTATCAACCATGTGTTAACATTGGTACTGCAGGTCATGTAGATCATGGAAAAACTACTCTAATTCAAGCTTTAACTGGCTCATGGACAAGTGTTCATAGTCAAGAACTAAAACGTGGAATTACAATTCGTGTTGGTTACTCTGATGCTGCATTTTACAAATGTAAAAAATGTGAAGAGCCTTTAGGATATTCTACAACTCCAAAATGTAATAATTGTGGAAAAGAAAGTGAATTGTCTAGAGTTGTAAGTTTTGTAGATAGTCCTGGACACGAAAGTTTGATGGCAAATATGCTTTCAGGCTCTGCATTAATGGATGGCGCATTACTTTTGGCTGCAGCAAATGAAAAAGTTCCTAAGCCCCAAACAAAAGAGCATCTTTTAGCACTACAAACTCTTGGAATTCAACAAATAGTTGTAGTTCAAAATAAAGTTGATTTACTTACCTATCAGGAAGCTCTTGATAATTATAAAGAAATTACAAATTTTGTTAAAGGAAGTTTTGCTGCAAAAGCACCAGTTATTCCAATTTCTGCACAATCTGGATTAAACATTGATGCATTAATTGGTGCTATTGAATCAACAATCAAAACACCAGAAAGAGATGAAAAAGCTGATACTGTAATGCATGTTTTACGTTCTTTTGATGTAAACAAACCTGGAATAAAATTAAAAGATATCAAAGGTGGTGTAATTGGTGGAAGTTTAACTCAAGGTGTTTTCAATATTGGAGATGAAATTGAGATTAAACCAGGAATTATGAATGAAAAGAAAAAGACATACGAACCATTACTTACTGAAATTACATCTTTAGGAACTGCTGCAGGTATTGTTGAATCAGTAAAGCCCGGTGGTTTGGTTGCTATTGGAACAAAATTAGCTCATTCTATGACCAGAAGTGATTCATTTATC
>DAOWGL010000104.1 GCA_030637455.1 Candidatus Nitrosopumilus sp.
AAAATTCAATTAAAATATAATTAAAAATTTAATGTATAGAAATATTCTTAGGATATAGTTACAAATGACATTTCAATAATACATAATCAATTATTTTCTCTTCAGAGGCTTTTTTCATGTTTTGTATGGATTTAAATAAAATTTTTTCTACATATGGAGCATAATTTTTTAAAATAGATATTTTTAATTCATCTCTATTTTCTAAATAATAATTAGCAAGAGGATCATAGACATTTGAACCAATTAATTTTTCTTCAGAAATTGAAAACCCATATGAAATAATCAAATTTTTAAGATAATCTATACTATAATGTTCAGATGACCAAGTAAATTTTAATAAATTTAATTTTCCAAGAGACGAATTTTCTGAAGTTACCGGAACTGCCATAACAAGTAATCCAGATTTTTTTAGAATTCTTTTAGATTCAGAAATAAAATCAGATAAAGGTTTGAAGTGCTGTGCCGATTCTAAAGCCAAAACACGATCTACAGATTCATCAGCAAAAGGCAATTTAGTAGAAGTTGAATTAAGGAATTCAATATTTTTTTGAGTTCCAGGGGAAGTCAATTGTTTAAAATTAATATTTACATCATACAATGTGATTTCAGGATAGCTATCCCTCCAAAGTTTTGAAGGAGCAGCCAAACCACTGCCAACATCTACAATTTGTTTTGCAGAAGACAGTTCAGCCATATTTGCAAAAACCATGCATAGGTTGTTTTGTGCAGATATTGGATCTGAATTATCATCTGACCAATAACCAAAATTAAGCATAGATCCACCAGTAGCTAATTGCATTACAGGAGATAGGGCAGTGTACAGATTTACAACGTCTTTTTCATTTCTACGAAATGTCCACAAAAATAGATTAAGAGGGTTTATCGTTACCAAAAATAATTCTAAGATTGTTTAATGATCAGACTATTAATTCCTAAGGTAATCCTTCTGAATCCTCAACACAGTGTTTATGAACCCAATCCTCATCTCTATTTTTTGAAATCTCTTTTCCAGGTTGTATTTTGTCCCCACATGATACACATGAGATTGCAAATTTTGCTTTCATACATTTCAATTTACAGTCATGAATAAATTGACTGTTGTAATAGATGTTAACTAATGATTAACATATTTTATTAATTCAAAATTATTAGTAAAAAGATGGATAATTCAAATTCTGAAGATAATTCAAAAATAATTTTGGCAAAATGGATAGATAGGTTCCTCGCATGGTTAATAGATTTTATTATTATTTCAACTGTTTCAACGATAATTATTTTTCTTTCATTTGGAACAGTATACTATGAAATGGAAGAAGGTGGACTTTGGGCAGAAAATACACAATACATTCCAGCAAGTATTTTATTTTTTGTGTATTGGACTATTCTAGAATATAAAACAGGTCAAACTATTGGGAAAAAAATTTTAAATTTAAGAGTCGTTAATTTGAAAGGTGGAAATCCAAGTTTACAAGGGATTTTACTTAGTAGTTTTGGAAAATCATTTCTATTACCACTCGATATGATCATTGGTTTGATTTTTACAAATGAAAAACGTCAAAGAGCATTTAACAAATTAGGAGACACGGTGGTTACTAAAATCAACGCATCTGATGAAAATGTAGGCTCAATATTTCTAAAAGACTAGATTTAGTCAGATTTTCTTGAATAATTACTGTGAAGAATTTACCAACAGATCTATTAGCAACTTTAGATCTTTTCGATTAATGTCTGAAAACCAAAATGAATGGTGGGTCGGATTACCAAAAGAACTTGAAAAAGACATAGAGATAGAAGAGTAAAAATTCCAACCCGTAGATAGTGTCTATAGAGGTAAAGTAATGGTGAATGTAGTGGGTTTGTTACTCACAGAAATAGTACCACCATGTTGTTCAACTATACTTTTGCAAATTACTAATCCCAACCCAGTCCCTGTCGTTTTAGTTGTAAACATTGGTTCAAAAATTTTATTCAGATTTTTATCAGATATTCCATTCCCAGAATCCTTAACTTGTATAATCATAAACTTGGAATCGACAGATGTTGTTACTTTAATTTCACCTTGTCCATCTAATGCGTGAACGGCATTATTAAGCAGATTTGACATAACACCTTCCATCTTTCGGGCATCACAATTAACAGACATATCTTTTTCAGGTAAGTGTATTGTAATAGCATAAGAAGAGCTTACATTATTAAGTGCTAAACGTAAAATTCTCAAAAATGATACGGGTTTCTTTTTTATTTCTGTGGTTCTTGCAAAATCTAGAACATCTTCAATTATTCTATTCATATCTAAAATTGAATTTTGCATTCGAAGCCATTTTTCTTTGTCAGCGTAATCTAGTTTTGAAAGAATTTCAGGGGAGAGTATATCAGAATAAGTTTGCATAATTGTCAATGGGTTTTTCAAATCATGTGCGATTCGACTTGCCATCGTACCAATTGTTGCCAATCGTTCAGATTTCACTAATTCAGCACTTTTGGTTTCAATTGTAGAAATCAAAGTTTCATTTTGTTTCAGGAGTTGTTTTTCCGTTTTTGAGAGTGAATCATTATCTATTTTTTTTTTGACCTTATCTGTGCCCATAACCATGTAAGATGACTTATTTGGCACAATACAAACGGTGGTATGTAATTTGCAGTTACATATGAAATAGTCGTGTATAGTTTTCACTAAGGTAGATTTCAAATAATTAAAACACCATAGCTTACGCTAGGGGAAATAATTATCAAATTAAAAATGCATAGCTTACGCTATGTATGATTTTAAATGAAATCATCGTACAAGTCGTGTATTATGTTATCCACTTGATGATATGAAATATGATCATCGCGCATAGTCTCTATGTAAGTGGCTGAACCGATGTGTTGGTCTATTAGTAAAGGCTGGCTCACCACTCGCCGAAGCTTGTGATCTACACCACCTTCCTATCAACGCAGTATTTTGCTGCCGACCTTCATCTTACGAAAGAATAACTTGTCTCGGGATAGGATTCGTGCTTAGATGCTTTCAGCACTTAGCCTAAACGGCTT
>DAOWGL010000071.1 GCA_030637455.1 Candidatus Nitrosopumilus sp.
AACATCTCAGAAGGGTCGTATAGGTTTTGATTACCACTCATAGGTAATAATTGTAATATTTGCTATTTAAATGGATCTAAGCGCCATTTAAGAATTCAAGTGCTTTAGTTGCAAAAGTATGGGGATCTTGAACATAAGGAGTATGACCGCATCCATCCATTTTAAAAAAGCGACAATCTTGAATTGATGAAATAAAACTATCAGAGCAATCAATAGGTATTACTGGATCATCAGCCCCCCAAATTATTAGAGTGGGGGTTGTGATAGATCCAAGTTTTGTAGTAATAGATTTTGAATTTTTTAATCCCAAAACTGTCGACATGAATGCAAGCTTTGCATTAGGTAATTTCATTCGCTCAATAAAACCAGTAATAATTTCTTGTGAAACTTCTTCTCCAGAAGCCTCCATAAGTTCAAATGCATTTTTGGCAGTTTGTTCATTTGGATATAATGCCGCCATAACATATGCATCAAGAGCAGGAGTTGATTGAGTCATGGCACCAGCAGGAGAAACAAGAATGAGTTTTTCAATTTCATCAGTATGCGATGAAGTGTAATTAGCTGCAATTTGACCACCTAATGACGAACCAATTAGATTTGGACGAGCAATTCCAGTTTGTGCAAAAAATTGTTCTAAAAAGTCTATAAAATATTCAGGAGTATAATCAGCCTGCGGCTTATCACTTAATCCAAATCCTATCAAATCAGGAACAATCACAGTGTACTCCTTTGAAAAAAGAGGAATTACATTTAACCATCTTTCAGCAGATGCACCTAATCCATGAAGTAGGACAATGGTATTTTTAGAATTACCAGATTCCAAATATCGGATTTTGTGTCCATCAATTTGAAGGAATTTTTCTTCCACCATTTTAGCAACAATTATCATCAGTAGATAAGTTTTAGTGAATTACGCGATCAATCAAACATCAACAATGAAAATTGGAATTAATGAAAATAGGAAGTATGTTTTTTAGTATCAATATTAGACATAATTTGTGATTAAAAAGAAAATTTCAAAAATATTGGTTCCAATAGATGGATCTAAAAATTCCATTAGAGGTCTAGAGACAGCGATAACTCTGGCTAGAAGTTGTGGGGCAACAATAACTGGAATTTACTCTATTTACGCACCACCCCACTCAGAATTTAGAGGAGTGGGTTCAGTAGAAAAATCCCTAAATGTGCAAGTAAAGAAATTCATGGAAGAAGCAAAAGTTTTGGCTGCCAAAAATGGTATTGTGTTTAATGAAAAAATTGCCAGAGGTGAAATTGGGTACAACATTATCAAACTGGCTCACGGAAAAGGTAATTTTGACATGATTGTAATGGGATCACGAGGACGAAGTTCTGCTAAAGAAATGTTCTTTGGAAGTGTCTCAAATTATGTCATCCATACATCAAAGATTCCAGTTGTTGTAGTAAAGTAATCTAAGAAAATCCCTGTTTCTTGAAATATTTTTGATGGTATTCTTCAGCTTTATAGAAAGTAGGAGCTGGAACAATTTCCGTGACAACAGGATCATCATATTTGCCTGACTTTTCAAGAGATTGTTTTGAATTCTCAGCAATTTCTTTTTGTTTTTCATCATGATAAAATATTGCGGAGCGATATTGGATTCCAACATCAGGCCCTTGACGATTCAATGTTGTAGGGTTATGATTAGTCCAAAAGACATTCAATAAATCTTCAAATGAAATTTCATCAGGATCATATTCAACTTCTACTGCTTCTGCATGTCCAGTCTTATCCGTGCATACTTCTTCATAGGTAGGATTTTGAAGTTGACCTCCAATATATCCTACAGCAGTAGATTTAACGCCTTTTGTTTTGTTTAGTAAATCCTCAACATGCCAAAAGCATCCTGCACCAAATGTAGCTTTCAATTTAATTTGTTAATGAACTTGCCAAATTAAAACCATTTGTAAATCTAAAATTTATTTAATTGTGATAATTCCTTCTCGTATCAAATATTCTAATGAATTAATAAATTCGTCTTCTGAAATTAAATCCTGTGACCACCAATGAGCATTATTTCGAATCCAGTCAGGGATATCATCATTTGAAATATTTCCAGATGAAGATGTGGAAACCATTATGATGTTGTTTTCCAACATGAATTCTATTCCAGATACAAATGCAGAGTCATTTATTTTTCCAGTAGCCCACCATTCAGCATTATTACGAATCCAACTAGGCATAGATACCGGATCCCCATAACCCAAAATATTGTAAATAGATTCATTTGGAAACTGGGAATCAAACCAAGATTGATAACTTGATTCATCGTTGTATCTGTCAATATAGTATTGTGGAGATTTATCAAATGCAGGGAAATTATCTACATGTGTAGATTTGTATCCTACAACATCAGTAATAGGATAATTTGGAAACTGGGAATCAAACCAAGATTGATAACTTGATTCATCGTTGTATCTGTCAATATAGTATTGTGGGGATTTGTCAAATGCAGGGAAATTTTGAATAGTAAGTTTTAGTGTATTAAAAGTAGAAACAGGTTCTAAATTTTTAGGAGTATTTGTTTGAGATTCAGGTGTCGGTTCGGGCGTTGGTTCTGGTTCTATGGTGGGTTCTGGTGTTGATTCCTCAACAAATAAAAAATATTCAATGGATGTTTCCAAACTATGATTTTCGGAAGTGATTTGGATAGGATAAATTCCATTAATAGCCCATAAATTTCCCCCAGTAGTTATAGAAGTAGAAAAACTCCCATCAGAATTTGCAAAAGTGGGAGCCCCTATAGATACAAAGGTCAAACGAGCAGGATCAAGAGCAACAACAGAAACTAAAGGATTTGTATTTTCAGAAGAAATTGTCCCCGAAACAATAATGGTTTCGCCTTCATAGTATATTGATTTATCAGTGTATACATCATCTACAGATCCAAAAATTGGAAATATTGGCATGATTAACAATAATGAAAAAATTAAGATGTAATGATTCATAATAAAAAAACAAATTTTTTGCATAAATAAAGAATTCGCCAGATTGTTCAATTAGACTTATTTAACATCAGTGAAGATTTCTACTACTTTTTTTGCCAAGCTTTCAATATTGACAGAAGGTTCTGCAGAAATTAACAATAAGATTTGAGTGATTGGAAATGGAAAACTTACTAAAACTGCCTTGTCTCGTCTAGCTGCAAGATAATTTATTGGTCCTAGGCTTTCATCAAACTCTTTTCGTATAGATGCTTTTGAAACAAAATCAAAAAATGACTGCAATTTAGTCTCATCCCCCTCATAAGGAACAAGCCCTTCCTTAAAACCACCAGCAATTAGTTTACCATCTTTATCCACTATTCCGGCAAAACGAATTTCAGATTCTGCCAGTAATTTAGTACATTTTTCAGCATGTAAAGTAGTATCAGGCATATTTTCATATAAAATATCAAAAATAAAAACCTAGTCAATTTAGATCTATAGTTTAGTAGAATTCACTCATAGATGTTATTCCATATTAGTCACTGTGTTTAAAATTTTTACATGAAATTAATAAGTAAAAAATTCAATTAA
>DAOWGL010000123.1 GCA_030637455.1 Candidatus Nitrosopumilus sp.
ATGGGCCACTCCTCTGGTATGCAGTAATTACTACAGGAACTTCATTCATTCCTGCCCAACCCAACATTTCAGTCATTAATGCAAATCCAGGTCCTGATGTACAAGTAGCAGAACGTGTTCCAGTTAAAGCGCCACCAATAGCCATCCCCATTGCACAAATTTCATCTTCAGTTTGAATTACTGCAGTAGAGCCAAGTCTATCACCAATTATTTCTAAAATTTCATTTGATTCCAGGTATACTGATTCATCAGAAGCTGGTGTGATTGGATAGTATGGTTGGAATCTACATCCACATGCCATCTTTCCTAATGCTGTTCCCTGAAATCCCTGAACAAGTGACGTTCCCGGTTCTTTTTGTGTTCCGGATAATATGTGAGCAAAGTTTTCAAATTTTGCTGTAGCATAATTATAAGAATAGTTTGCAGTTTGTTGATTTATTTTTGCAACTTCAGGTTTTTTTGAAAACATAGTTCCAATTGTTTTTTGCAAGGAATCAGGAGGCATTTTGACAAGACCCAAAGATAATGATACTCCAATTACATTGTACATTCGAATTAATCCCTTTAGACGTGGGTTTTCAGTTTCCTCAGATAAGGTCAAAAGAATTGATTTGAAAGATACAGGGTATAGTAAAACACCTTTTTCTTTTGCAATCTCTAAAACTCCTGCAACAGTAAACGGTTTATTTTTTGACTCTAGTTCTTTGTGCAGTCTTTCTTTAAATGGTGCATCAAGGGTGTGAACTGCATCAGATTTAGTTTCTGCAATATCTGAATCATAGATTATTCCACCACCAGAAACTACTTCACCATAATGACGGAAAATAGTTTCAGCATCAAAAGATGCCATTAAATTTACATCATTGACATTCGAATGAATTTTTTTATCAGCAATTCTTACTGTAAAATAACTGTGTTCACCTTTGATGTTTGAATAAAATTCTCTCTTTCCAAAAATTTGATAACCCATTTCAGCACAAACACGAGAGAAAATATTGGCACCGGATTCAACCCCACTTCCTTGAGGACCTCCAATCAGCCACGTGAAATCAACTAAACTCACAGATATTCACGCATTTCCTGAATTTTAATAGTATGATAGTTCATTTCTTCTAACCTCCGGTGGCTGCATCAAACAATGCACACTCACATTTATCACGTTCACCGCAATAAGGACACACACATACACATTTTTCAATTGAATTTCCACATTCTACACAAATAGCAAATTCTTCCTCTTCTTCAACTTTAGAAGACATCAATGAAATTACAAAGAAATCGTATAAATGGTTTGAGATGAATATCAAGACTGATGAAAAAAAAAGTCTTTCTTACAAGAACATTACATGATTTTGCGTTAAAAGAGCTGAAGAAAAAATATCAGATTGAAATTCATTCAGGCCAAATTCCCATTCCACAAACTAAATTGCGATCAAAGATTAAAGATATTGATGGACTAATTTGTTTTCCATATGATAACATCAGTAAAGAGATTATTGAAGAAGGTAAAAATCTCAAAGTCATTAGTACGTATAGTGTAGGTTTTGATCATATAGATACTGAATACGCCAAAAAAAAGAAAATCCGTGTCGGTTACACTCCAGAAGTTTTAACAGATGCGACAGCAGATATGGCTTTTTCATTACTGTTAGATATTGCCAGAAGGACAACTGAAGGAGATAGAACTATCAGAGATGGAAAATGGAAAGAAATCTACGGCGCATTTGATTATGTCGGAGTAGATCTTCAAGGAAAAACAATTGGAATTTTAGGTTTAGGTAGAATTGGCAGCACACTTGCTAAACGAGCAAAGGCATTTGACATGAAAATCATATATCACAATAGAAAACACGTTGCTAAATCTAAAGAGGAATCACTTGGTGCGAAATATGTATCATTTGAAAAACTAATCACTGAAAGTGATTTTCTTTCAATACATGTGCCCCACACAAAAGAAACAGACAGATTGTTTAACATGAAAATTTTTAAAAAAATGAAAAAATCATCATTTTTGATCAACACATCAAGGGGAAAAGTGGTAAATGAGAAAGATCTTGCCATGGCATTAAAGAAAAGAATCATTGCAGGCGCAGGCTTGGATGTTTTTGAAAATGAGCCAATTAAAAAAAATCACCCATTAGTAAAATTATCAAATATTGTACTTGCCCCACACATAGGAAGCTCGACAAAAGAAACAAGAATCAAAATGTCTGAAATCACTGTAAAGAATTTAAATTTAGGAATTAATGGAAAAAAACCAACGTATTCAGTAGGATATTGATTTTCACGCAGGGGTTTGAAACCAGTAAAATGTGCAGTTTTTATATCTAAATTATAATCTAAAATCAGATTGAAAAAATTTAAGCATACAAATGAAGAATTAGAATTAGCTAAACTACAATCTGAAAAAGAGAAGAAAGAAAAAGAGTCTAAAGAATAGGACTTTTTTACTTGTCTTTTTCAGACAAGTTTTTTTTTAAAATTTAATTTTAGAAGTAAATTTTTGATTTAGTTGATCATAGAGTTTTTTTCTTTCAGCAACTAATTGTTTTGAATCATCATACATTTTTGTAAAAAATGCTGCAAGAATACGCTCTCCACTTTCATCAAAGAATCTAACACTAAAACTAATTTTCTCAGGTTTTTGCTCTTGGATAAATTCTGCAAATTTGATCAATTCGAAGTTAAGATGGAGGTGAGCTGGCCCATCATTATCGCCAATTGTAATCCATTTGTCTTTTTTTCTAATACTAAGAGAATTACTTCGAATCTCACTTGTGGCACCGTTATTTTTTATGATAAGTAAAATATCATCAATTTTTATCAAATCAGATAATAATTCTAAAAGCATTGCAAAGTATTGAAATTGAAATTATTTCAGTTTTTTGAACGATTCATGTCAATTTGAACAAAATCATCAGTATCTCCATGAACACAATCAGTTCCCACCGCCTTTACAGGTGAAAAACTAATTTTTCCATCATGAATCTTTCCTTCTTTTTGTAAATGAGCAATTTTTCCAATTACAACTTGTTTGTGTCGTCCACAAGTGACCCCTATCATGTATTCATCTTTACCATCAATTATGGATGCAATAAACTCAGGAGGACTGACACATTGTTTGCCTTCTTTTGAAACGGAACACTTGTCAGGTAACACATCTTGAATTGAGATTTTATCAGATATTAATCTTGATTGTAACAGACTCAATTTATTATCAAGCATCTTTAATCAACATTGAAAGTTATTGGCACATGATTTTGATGTTGTAATTATTGGTGGAGGTATTCTTGGAACATCATTATCATATTTTCTATCATCGTTAAACAAATCAAAAAAGATAGCAGTCATAGAACAAGCTCATAGTGTAGCATTTCATACAAGTGGGAGAAATACTGGAAAAGTTCATGCACCATATCTATACAATCCAGAAAAGAAAAAACTATTTGCAAAATCAGCTTTTCACGGTTATGGAATGTGGGAAGAATATGCAAAATTAAAAGATTTACCGTTTAAAAAAGATGGAGTGATCGAAGTTGCCATGGATCAAAAAGAAATTAAGGTTCTTGAAAAATATCTCAAATGGGGAAAGCAAAACGGTCTAGATGATAACGACATCAAGTTAATGGACAAAAAAGAAATTAAAAAAATAGAACCTGAAATAAAATGTGAATCTGCACTGTGTGTTTATAGAGATGCATCAACAGATTATTCTATATTTACAAATTCAATAATGAAAGATAGTAAAGAGAAAGGAACAAACTTTCTACTAGATACCAAGGTAACCAAAATTAAAAAAGAAAACGGCAAGTGGATTATAACACTAAACAATGAACATGAGATTAATGCAAAATTTCTAATTAATGCTGCAGGAGGAGAAGCCATAAATATTGCACACAGTATGGATGTAGCAAAAAAATTCACAGACGTGCATTTTAGAGGAGAGTATTGGAAAACCCCAACTGAATACAACAAGCTTACAAAATCAAGTGTGTATTCTGTACCTGAATTTCCAGATTATCCATTTTTGGATCCACATTGGATTATCAGAGTTGATGGTAGTTGTGAAATCGGACCAAACGCAGTACCAGTGTTTAGTCCATATGGATATGATGCAAAAGAGAACATCAAAGAATTCATTCCAAAAATGCTCGAGATGTTAAATTCAGGTGCAAGAAAAGCAGTTTTTGATAAACAATTTCAAGAACTTGCCATGAATGAAATTCAATCATCAATGTCAAAAACTGCAATGGTGAATAGAGTAAAAAAATTCTTGCCAAAAATAGACGCAAATAAAATTACAAAAAAAGGTACTGCAGGCATCAGATCATCAATCATTGATGATAAAGGAAAATTTGCACCAGATGTGATTCTAATAGAGAATGAGATGTCATTTCATGTTTTGAATTATAATTCTCCAGGAGCTACAGGAGCTTTACCATTTTCAGCACACATCATAAATCATCTAAACAAAGTAGGATTATTCAGTAATGAAGATGAAGATGCAGTTTGTGGCCCATGGAAATTTTCAGAAATCATAGAAAAACTGCAATAAGTGAAGATTTTAAGAATTAGAATAGGGAAAATTACTTTATTTTGTATCTAAGTATGGCTAGAACTGAATTATCAATATCTAGCTTTTTTATTATTTTTGGATTTACTGCAAACTCTATTTTGGAGGAGGTGTTTTTTGCAATCTCTAGCATTTTCATAATTTTTTTGAATTGGGAATTGGTGTGATAATTTGCAGAAACAATCAGGGTATCCACGGCTCCAATTTCCAATGCTTTGTAAATTACATCATTTCTTCTAGCAGTTAATCCATCCTTGAATAGAGTCTCATATTTTTCAATTAATTCTGCAACATATTTTCTTCTGTGTTGATACAAATGATGGATTATTTTTATATCAATATCTTTCATCGAAGTGGAAAAGGACAAATTTTCTACAAATCGACATTTTTTTACCAATTCTGAATTAAGTTCATCATAAAATTCTGTTTTTGCAGGACCAATTCCGCCCAACAA
>DAOWGL010000072.1 GCA_030637455.1 Candidatus Nitrosopumilus sp.
ATTAAAAAATTCTTTAATCCTGATTTTACTGCGGTTGTTCAGCGACCAGCATCTGCTTATTCTGGATTTCCTTTTATTATTGAGATGGGTATTGCTTATGGTGGGGATATAAAATCAGGAGGACCACATGTTTATCGATATGCCAATAGAATTCCATTACTATATGATGAAGGGAGTGATGTAGTACTCAAAGTAATTAATGAAACTGATTGGGGACGATACAAAATAAAAGGAGAACCACCATTCATCATTGTATCCCATATTTGTTCAACTAGAATTCCATACAAAACTGCAGGAAAAGAAAATGTGGCAGATAGGCCTGAAATTGAACGAGAATTAAGACTTGGATTACAATTATTGTCACGAAAATTGGCAGCATACATGTCAAAACGAGGTCAAGCTGATATGGCAAAAAAGAGGGCAAATCTTTATGCAAAATATTTACCCCAAATTGCAGAATTTTGTACAGAGCTTGCTGGAAAAAAGAAAGAACCTAATTACAAGAAACTATTAGAAGAAAATGCAGTTGAATCTAAACAAATAACAAAGGAGGAAAATGAAATTGGCAACAACTAAAAAAGATCAAACTAAGATTAAAGAACGAAGCAAAAAAGCTGATGAAAAACAAAAGAATATTCTTGAGATGCTTAAAAGTCATGGTGCAAAAATATATGATGACTTAGATAATGGGCAATTTCCAAAATTCTCTATTCCAAGTAGATCAGTAAGTAACATTGTTTATGATAAAAAACTTAGGCAGTATATTCTTGGGACTAATGCTGCAGTTAGAAGTTCTAGAAACTCTGCACAGTTAAGATCTTTCACACAACTAATGTGGTTGGCATTTTTTGCAAATAGATTAACTCATGAAAAAAAATCATCCACGTTAAGAGATGTCTACTATTCATCACAAGCTTTCGCAATTGAATTTGAAGACCAATCTGAATCTGATAACATCATTGTAGATTTAGAAGCTGTAACTTCTAAGCCTAGAGAAGATTTTCATATATTTCCTGAAGAGAGAAGCTCTATTTTTGGGGATTTGACAATTGAATATACTATTCCTGGCTATGAAGGTAAAACTATGAATTTATCAAATCATCCTGATGGATATTCAATTGGTCCTAGTCTGACTACTGCTGAATTGGTTGATACTAGTGCCGAAATTGTAATTGCAATTGAAAAAGGTGGTCTCTTTACTAGATTTGTTGAGGAACAAGTTGATAAAAAATTTAAATCTATTATTATCAATACAGGTGGGCAAGCACCTCGTTCAACTCGAACTTTGCTAAAAAGATTACATGAAGAAATGAAATTACCTGTAATTGTTCTAACTGATGGGGATGTGTATGGAGAACATATTGCAATGGTCATAAAATCTGGGTCAGCAAATGCTGCTCATCTTAGAGAACTAACAGTTCCAGATGCGAAATGGGTTGGAGTATGGGCTACTGATATTGAAAAATACAAGTTACCAACAATCCCAATGACTGAATCTGATATTAAGAGATGTTATGATTTACAAAAAGATCCTAGATATCAAGATGGAATTTGGAAAAAAGAACTTGATGTATTTTTAAAATTAAAAAGAAAAGCAGAATTAGAGGCTTTCTCAAAATACGGTCTAACAAACATCACTGACAAATATCTACCACAAAAATTAGAATTAGCAAAAAGTCTTTAATTATTTAATTCGTAGTGTTAATACACCATTTCTATATTTGAAATCAAATATTTGCATTTCATTCACTCCTTCTATTGGAACTTCTTTTGAAAATCCAGATGTTCCACGAATGTATAGAATACCATCTACTAATCTAACTGCAATTTTATCTTCCGGTCCGGGAACTTCTGCGACAAAAACAAATTCCTCTTCACCTTTAATTAAATCGTAAACCCAATTCTTTGCTTCTTGTTCTCTAGCTTGAGTGTATGTCGGTTTTTGATCTTTAGCCATTTTCTTTAAAATTCTAACCCAATAAAACATTGTAATTGCTGCTGCACCAATTAGAATAAAACTAACAAATCCTGAATCTGCTCTTTGTGTCATTATGTAGATAATTCCTAAAAATAAAATAACAATAATGGGAATTACAAAATTTAATGATTGATCCTTTGAATATGCTCCCTTATTACTAGCCAAACAGTGAAAATTAATGTCTGCCAAATATAAAGTATCTTTGGGTTTTGTACAATAATTTCTAAAGTATTAGAGATACTCATATTCATCAGAATGTCAAACTGATTTTGTAAATCCCGCTCAAAGATTATTCCAAATCTGATGGGAATTGGTATTTGGGTCTCAATTAATCAGTAAATCACTACGGGCCCAAAGAGTCTCGGATTTTTTTTATCTCAATAGTCTCTTTAATGGCTGAACCAAATTATCCTAAAAGAGGTTCAAGCCTCTGGGGAGGGAGGTTGAATCTGGAACAATTCTTTTGTAACTTGACGGGACTTATTTGAGATTTATTTTATTTAGATACCCTTAAGGATCAAAATCTATTTTATGCTTTTCTTTAGTTTCTCGTTTATTACTTTTGAGAAACTTATGTGACTAGATGACTTTGCTATCATTTTTGATTGTATAATTCTCAATTTTTTTGCAAGATCATCATCTAATACAATTGTGATTCTTTTTCCCATGATATCTTATAATGTTTGATTTTTGAATGTTATTTA
>DAOWGL010000200.1 GCA_030637455.1 Candidatus Nitrosopumilus sp.
AAAAATTAGATCTTTACAAAATTCAGAAAAAAATCCCTGGTACAGAGTACAACCCTGAACAATTTCCAGGGTTGGTATTTAGATTAAAAACTCCAAAAACTGCAACACTACTTTTCCGTACAGGAAAAATGGTATGTACTGGTTCAAAATCAGAAGAAATGGCACGAAACGCAGTAAAGTTAGTCGTACAGAGATTAAGAAAAGAGAAAATTAAAATCAAAAAAGACGCAGTAGTGACAGTTCAAAATATTGTATCCTCAATAAATTTGGGAGGAAGAATTCATCTAGAAAAAACAGCAAGAACATTACCTGGAAGTATGTATGAGCCTGAACAGTTCCCAGGGGTTATTCATAGAATGGTTGATCCAAAAACAGTGGTATTGATATTTGCATCAGGAAAATTAGTCTGTGTTGGGGCTAAAACTGAAAAAGATGTGTATCGTTCAGTGAATAATCTTCATAGTAGGCTTGAAGAACTAGACTTGATGTTATATGATTAAATTATTTCAATAGAATAATTCATGATTTATTTATCTAAAATTATATTGTTTTAGTATCATGATTCAACAGATTCAAAAAGAAAAGTGTCCTAGATGTGGAAAAAATAATATGGTTACAGATTCAGAATCTGGAGAATTGTTTTGTGGTAAATGTGGATTTGTAATTGATGAAAAAGTTTCTAATACCGGATCTGAAAGAGTATTTTCTGATTCTACAGTAAACAAATCACGTACAGGGGATGGCACATCCCTAACCCGACATGATCAAGGTCTTAGTACAATAATTAACCCAATCAATAAGGATTCATCTGGGAACCCACTATCCTCATCAATGAAAACGTCTCTGAAACGATTAAGGGTTTGGGATAGTAGAAGTCGTTCTAAAAATTCAGTTGATAGGAATCTTCAGCAAGCATTAAACCAACTCCTCAAAATGAGAGAGAAATTATCTTTGTCTAATTCCGTAGGTGAAAAAGCAGCTTACATTTACAGAAAAGCATTAGAAAAAGGACTAGTTAGAGGGCGCTCAATTCCTGCTTTAATTGCAGCATCATTGTATGCTGCATGCCGTGAATCTGAGATTCCACGAACACTAAATGAAGTTTCAACTTCAGCTGACATTAAAAGAAAAGAACTTTCAGTATGTTATAGAATGCTACTAACAGAATTAGAATTGAAAATGCCTGTAATTGATCCTGTTTCATGTATTGCAAAAATTGCAAGTACTACTCAACTATCAGAAAAAACAAAACGTTGTGCAGTAAAAATTCTCAGAAAAGCAGAATCAGGACAAATGATGGCAGGAAAAGATCCCATGGGAATGGCTGCATCTGCACTATACCTTGCTAGTCTTGAGACTGGAAGTAACATTACACAAAGAAGCATTGCAGAGGCATCAGGTGTAACAGAAGTTACAATCAGAAATAGATGTAAGAATCTTAAAACAGTCCTAGATTAGTTTTTCTCACAGTTGATAATCAACAATAAATTATATCTGTACTATCTAGAGATAACGGTTAGACATGGAAAATGAAATTGGATGTATGTGTGAGAAATGTAATTGTTCCATGAATGTATTTTTAGTAACATCCATCTGTGACTCTTGTTTAAAGGGAAATCATATACACAAGGTACCATCGAATTAAAATAAACTGGAGATATTTGCAATGAAAGAAAACAAAAAAGCATGGAGATTAGAAGAGATGGGAGTCGAACCCAATGAAGATAATGAAATAAATGATGAGGATTCTGTAGAAGAATAAGATATTGTGTGAAACAAATGCCAATTGAAATCCCAACTTTACTGAATAACAGCAAAAACAAAATTATTCAACTAAGATTACAAAATAACAAAACAATTAGGGGGATTCTTCAAGATTTTGACTTGCATCAGAATATAGTATTAGATAATGTAGAAGACATTTCCGATGTCGAAGTAATTAAACTTGGAAAAATCCTGTTACGTGGAAATACCATCATTTCAATCTCCATTCCTGAAGATTAGTTGCTGCAATGCTCAACTCTGAAAAAAGATTAGGATTAGAAAAATATCTGTGATTACTTTGATTTAAATAATATTTTGAATAGATTTTGGAAATCTTGTTCTAGATTGAAATTATTCCTTTTTTGACCAGAAATTCAATTCCTTGTACAAATGCATCATCATCAATTGCACCCTCTGACCACCACTTTGCATTGTTTTTAATCCACTCTGGAATTGGTGTGTCTGGTTTATCACTAGAATCATTGAGTAATGGATTCTCCTCAACTTGCACTTCAATTATGGCATACCCGCTCAATTCATTATCCACCTTCTCTTCTGGTCCTAAACCGTGCACAAATATCGCATATCTTACCAGTCCTGATTGCTCTGCTGGCAACAAATGCTCTACTTGACCAAACTGATTAAATAATTTCTCTTTGCCAATTGATTCTGCATACGAGTATATCTTGGTGTTATCCTCATCTACTATCCAAATATCATAATTGACTTGATCAAGTATTTCCATGTCATTGTATTTACTGTAAAAATTAATCTTCCAATCCATATCACATCCATGCATTGGCGACTTTGGAGAATAATTGTATTGAATCATCATAGAATACGTGTTTGTAGATACTCTATCACTGGTGTAATCAAAAAATTCCTTGTCACATTGTAACAGTTCTGATTTTTGAATTGTTTCTGCAAT
>DAOWGL010000146.1 GCA_030637455.1 Candidatus Nitrosopumilus sp.
TCTGTAAGGTCTGAGAGAAATGGCATCAAAGTGGCAAAATGGGTTGTATCAAAGCTTGAAGCAAAAGGTCACACTGTCTTACTTGTAGATCCAATTGAATTGGATTTGCCCTTGTTGGATAAGATGTACAAAGAGATGGAATCCCCACCTGAAAAATTACAAAAACTACAAAAAATCATCAAAGAAGCAGATGGATATGTTCCAATAACTCCAGAGTATAATCATAGTGTGTCATCAGCATTAAAAAATACATTAGATTATTTTCTTGAAGAATACTTTTTCAAACCCTCTGCAATAATTTCTTATTCTGTGGGTTCATTTGGTGGTGTCACTGCAGGAAATCATCTCAGACAGATATTGGCAGAAATGGGTACTATTGCAATTTCTTCACAATTCCCAATATCCAAAGTCCATGAAGTCTTTGATGGTGAAGGAAAATTACTTGATGAAAATTATGAAAGAAGATTCTCTAGATTTTTAGAAGAGTTTGAATGGTATGTTTCTGCATTGGCAAAACAAAGAGAATCTGGAACGCCTTACTGATTATACTAAATCATTAGTATTTGGAATTACTTTGTAGATTTTTACAGTGTAATCTCCTTGGAATATATTTACAACTTCACCTGTATCCAAATCTAGATTTCTTACTCTGAATTTGTATTCATAAGAACCGTCTCCTTTTGCATCTACTTGTGCAAAGTGAACTGGGTCTTCCCCTTGATAAAATTGAATGATAATTGGATATCTTTCAGCGACATCTGATGCATCCCCTCTGATGGCTCCCCATGGTAATGTGTTATCTTGAGGGACACTCATTGTAGTAGTTGTCTTTTCCAAACTAACTTCTGCATTAATTGGAGTTACTGTGATTTGATTTGATTCAGCAGAAATATCTCCTGGAATAGTCATTATTCCAAATACTGTCATAATTGATGCCATTAGTAAAACATTTGATTTTGTACTCATTTCATCATCCTTTTTTCAAAGTCATTTAAAAAATTTGTTACTAATTCGTACTAGTTTTGTTCCTAATTATGGTAATTCATCTTGCAAGTCACAACATGCCTTGTGAACCCACTGATCTTTGGAATCCTTTAGAATCTCTTTACCTGCTTTTATGGTATCATTACATTCAACACATTTTCCAGTAAATTTGGCTTTCATGAGATTGGTTTGATTTTGACTTCTTTAAACCCGAGTTATTATGATATACTGGTAAAATCACCCAAAAAATACCCTAGATTTTATCAAAAATAATATGTCTATCTACTTTAGAGTTAGTTGTAAAGAGAAATGGTGATTATAGTTGCTTAGTGAAGAAGATCTTATTGCACGTATTTTGAAAATAAAACCACTTAAAGAAAATTGCTTCAAATATCTTGAAGAAAGTTCAAACCAGTTATTGACTCAAAAAATTCTTTTTGCAATTTCAGAATTAACTGCTGAGGAGTTGGGTCCAGTAAAGCTATCCCAAATTGCTCAAAAGACAACCGGTGAGAAGGACAAATTAAAACAAGATTTAGTTCGATTAACAATTGAAAAATCTCTTCTAAGATGTGGTCTAGTTGAGAAACTCAAATATGCCTCAAATGATGTTCGATACATTTTGACTGCATACAGATTCCAAAAAATCAAAGAGATTGATAGCTTTAGGGGCGAGAGTTCTCAGCCAATTGGAGATGTGTTTGAATTGCCAAAAAACACTTGGCCTCTATCTGATGAATTTTATCTATTATTGGCAAAAAAACATGGATATGAACAATCTTTGAATAAATTACATTCTGATTATGATGCTGATGTCATTCCTAGTGGAAAATATGAAACATTAAACAGCGATTACAAAAAATCTCTTGATCAAATTAATGAAAAACTGGATTCCAAATATTCAGGACTTGAAGCATTGGTGGTATCTGAATCATGAAGTTAATGATAATTTTTGGTTTAGTTTTATTTGGAATTTTCTTTACTATGATTCATGATGATTTGGCATATGGCCAATTCTCAAATACTAATACATTAAATGTAAGTTTTGAAAATAATCTTCTTCCATCATATGAAGTTCCA
>DAOWGL010000162.1 GCA_030637455.1 Candidatus Nitrosopumilus sp.
GAAAAGGTTTGTGTTCTTGGCGCTGGTAGCACCAAATATGGAAAATTAAGTGAAAGTATTGCTGATATCACTACACAGGCATCAGTTGCAGCCATAGAAAGTGCAGGAATTTCTCCAAAAGACATCCAAGCATCTTACATTTCAAACGTTTTCGGAGTTGCTGACAAACAAGTCCACATTGGTCCAGTATTGATGAGCCGATTAGGAATTCCAGATAAACCATCATTAACAATAGAGTCCGCATGTGGAAGTGGTTCTGTATCTTTTAGAGAAGCCTATGCAAATGTTGCAGCAGGATTTTATGATTGTCTAGTTGTTACCGGTGTTGAAAAAGTAACTCACACAGGAACTGAATGGACAACAACTTACTTTGCATATTGTTCTGACTTTTTCTATGAAGGTCAAGCAGGTGCATCATTTCCAGGTTTGTTTGCATCAATGGCAAGAGCTTACTTGACAGAGTTTGATGCAACTGAAGAAGACTTTGCAGCAGTTGCAGTAAAGAATCACGATAATGGTTTTCTTAATCCTAAAGCTCACATGCAAAAGAAAATTACTATTGATGATGTAATGAAATCACCAGTAGTTGCAAGTCCACTAAAACTTTATGATTGCTGCCCATTCTCTGATGGCGCAAGTTCTGTTATTCTTTGTTCTGAAAAGTTCGCAAAAGCACATGGCGGTGATTACATTGAAGTAACTGGTTCTGGCAGAGGTGGCTCACCTGCTGCATTACAAGGACGTGAACATTTGACAACTATTCCTAGTACGAAGATTGCAGCAGCAGATGCATACAAGATGGCAGGTATAACTGCAAAAGACGTTGACTTTGCAGAAGTACATGATTGTTTTACTATTGCAGAAGTAGTTGACACTGAAGACTTGGGATTCTTTGATAAAGGACAAGGTGTTCAAGCTGTTCGTGAAGGTAGAACAAAATTAAATTCTGACATTTCTATTAATCCATCTGGTGGTCTTAAATCAAAAGGACATCCAATTGGTGCAACAGGTGTTGGACAAGTAGTAGAAGTATTTGATCAACTAACTGGAAAAGCAGGTGCAAGAACTGTTAAAGATGCAAAAATTGGTTTAACTCATAACTTTGGTGCAACTGGTGCAAGTTGTGCTGTTCACGTATTCCAAAGTGTATAAAATGACTATTGAAGAACAACTTATTGAATTTGCCAAACAAGGCAAACTTCTAACTCACAAATGTACTGAATGTGGACATCTTCATTTGTCTACGGCATATTATTGTCTAAAATGTGGTAGTAAGGGATTTGAGGATACTATTTTAGATGGTGTAGGCTCAGTTGCCACTTATACTATAATCACAGTAGCTCCTGCAGGCTTTGAAAAATATACTCCATATGCCTTTGTTGTTATGGAAGTAGATAATACAGATTTGAGAATTTCAGGATTTATGCCAAATATTGCTACCCCTGATGATCTCCCTGTTGGTATCCGAGCAAAAATTGCTGGTTTTGATGAACGCGGAATACTCATCGAAAAACAGTAAAATAATTTGCTTGAATTATTAAAAAAAATCCAAATCGATTCTTAATTATTTTACATATCTGATCTATATCATGTCAGTAGAAATTACATGTGGTAAATGTGGAGAAAAGATCACAAACATGAAGATGTTGAAATCTCTAAAAGATGTACTAAATCCGACAAATGGAAAGTGTCCATCATGTGGACAGAAACTTTCTACATCAGAATTTTCACTTGATGTCCAAGAAAAATAAACGAATTGATCTTCTTTAAAGATCTTTTTTATCTTTTCACGAATCTGATCAAAAACCGTAACATATTATCTAGTCACAAGTCTTATTTACTGCATATAATTTAGGAACAACAGTGAAACAAACCGAAGAAGAATTAGACTTAGATGTTGGTGCAGATATAGATAATGATTCTGAATTAGGTATGGATTTAGATGACGATGTAGACGAATTTGATCCAAAAAGAGGTGGAATCTTACAATCTACCTCAAAACGCGTTAGAATGATCTTTTCTGTCATGGCCAGTCCAAACAGAATTGATATCCTCAGAATCCTAAATTCTAAGGGTCCGTTAACTTACTCTGAATTAAAATCATTAGCTGGTTTCAAATCAAAAAAAGAAAGTGGAAAATTTGCATACCACTTGAGAAAATTACTTAGACAATCACTTGTTGCATTAAACAAATCTGAAAGACGTTACACCATTACAAATCTTGGAAAACTTGTTTTGAGTTTAGCAAGACAAATTGAAGAAAGATCAATTATTGAAAGTGGAAAGATGTATGTTAGAACATCTTCTGAATCAATTGAAGAATTCAACTCTCACAAAATCATTCAATCCCTAGTCCGTGAAGGAAGTCTTCCATTAGAACTAGCACAAAAAATTACTGAAGAAGTTGAAAATAGAATTTACAAATATCAAACAACCTATCTGACAGGTGCATTAATCCGAGAAATGGTTAATTCTGTACTTCTTGAGCACGGTCATGAAGAATACAGGAACAAACTAGCACGCCTAGGACTACCTGTCTATGATGTTCAAGAGATGATTTCTAATCTAGATGATGTCGATAATGGTGCTGAGGGATTATTATTCAATGCTGGACAAAAGGTATTTGCTGAACGTCTTCTTACAAATGTTTTACCTAAAGATGTAGCAGACTCTCATCTTTCTGGCGACTTGCACATTTCAAATCCTGGAGTTTGGTCCATGATTCCTGATACAATATTTGTTAACATTAAAGAATTGATTGAAGATGGAGTTGATCTTGGAGGAAAATATCTTGATGTATCAAGAATTTCTACATCAAAACAACTAGATAAAATCAACACTTCCTTCCCTGTAGTCCTCGCCGCGCTGGCGTAAGTATCCGCACAAGAAATTGTTCTTGATGGTTTAGTTCCATTATTTGCAAAACATTCAAAATCTATTCCAGAACTTGAACAAAAACTAACTGATGCATTTGCAACTTCATCAACAACTTCCAAATATAATAAAAATAGTACCAATGTTTCAATTCGTTTACAATTAGGAACTGACACAAAAATAATTACTGCAATTATCAATGCATACAAAAATTATACAAAGATTACACCAATTCCAAAAATTGGTTTGATAATTGATGCTGATAAAGGAAAGATTACTGATGTATCACAAGCAGTAGCTGAAATTCTTTCTATTGGTGGAAAAGTAATGTTTGCAAAAGGTCAAACATCTAGTTATGGAATAACTAATGGATCTACTAAAACATCTGGTCCTCTTTCAATTACATTACAATCTGTTTCAATTAATCTTCCGAGATTAGCATTTGAATCAAACAAAGATGAAACTTATTTTAGAGCAAGACTTGCTTTACTAATGAAACCAGCTTTGGCTTCTATGGCATTAAGAAAGAAAGAGATCTCTGATCTTACTAGAAGAGGACTTAATCCAATTCTAGCAAAGAACACCCAATACATGCAGAGAAGTTCTGTATCTCTTGTTGTGAATTTAGTAGGACTCAAGGAAGCAGTCTTTAACATACTTGGATTCCAAGACAATAAAGAAGGACGAGATATTCTTAACAAAGTTATAGAAACTGCAGTCGATGTTGGTGCCAAAAAAGGCAAGGAATTAGGCGACACAGTGGCTATTTCTATGACTGAAACTGAAGGTTCTACCCGTTTTGCAACCCTTGATGGTGAAAAATATGGCAAAAACTCAAGCCTAAACTCTATGGATACTGATTACTATTCTCAAGGTATAGTGGTTAATGCTTCAGAAGTTTCTAATTTAACTGCAAGAAGTGAGGTCATCTCTGAGTGTAACAAACTCTCAAAGGTACTCAATGGCGGTCTCCTAGTAACATTACAAATTGACAAATATGCTAAAGTCGAGGATATCAAAAAAGCAATAGAGAAAACATCTACACTTACTCCTTCTTTCAAACCAGTAAGACCAACTGCAATTTGTGGTGAGTGTGGATTCAAGGATGAACCATTTGATGACAAATGTCCAAAGTGCAAGTCACCTTATGTTGTCTGAATATCGTAAATGAAAAACTAGTTCCGATCATTTTTGAAAATTTTTTGATCAGTTTCAGATCTCGCGATCATCGTTAACTACTAACAATGTTAAGAAGTATGAAGTTCATAGTAACATCAAGCACCATTACGATACACATTGTACCGTTGTCAATTTTATTGAACTGAAATTTATCAAAGTTTTTCAGAATCATTTATACCCCATCTCTCAATACCCTTAGCGGGGAGATTATAATGGACAATTCACAAATAGAAAATACGATCAATGAGATCCGTAAGCGCAGTGGCGCAGTAACGGCTTTCAAAAAAGATAAAATTTCAAATGCCATATTTCAGGCATTGGCAGCCACCTCCAAAGCCGATCGTGGCGTTGCCGATAAACTAGCAGAAGATGTAGTTAACAAGTTAGTAGAGCAAGGATTTACAAGCTCTAGAGCACCTACAGTTGAAGATATTCAAGATATTGTAGAGTCAACTTTAATCGATAGCGGTAATAGCGATATTGCAAAAGCATACATCGTTTACAGACATGAAAGAAGAAAATTAAGAGACGAAAAAATGAAGGTCTTAAATCTTAAAGCCCTTGATCCAGTCTCCAAAAAATTCGACTTGAACTGTCTGAGAGTATTAGCATCAAGATATCTATTTAGAAATTCAAAAAGTGAGATTATCGAATCACCAACTCAAATGTTTGAGCGAGTCGCAATTCTAGTCGGAATTGGTGATATGTTATATGATTCACAAATCTTTGACAAATCTGGAAATAACAAGCAGGATATAGATGAGGCAAAATCTTATCTTGAAAAACTAGATGCCTTTGATTATAAATTCAAAGTTGGAGATTACTTCTTCAATAAATGGCATTTTAGATCTTTAATCACTCACTATGTGACCCTTGCAAACAAAGGTCAGATGAAAATAAGTTTCAAAGGCCTACTGACATTACTAGCAGGCAAAAAACTAGAAAGTTATGCAGATAAAATCACTGAATACTTTACAATGATGACTAACCAAGACTTCCTACCAAACTCACCAACCATGATGAACGCTGGTGGAAGACTAGGACAACTCTCAGCATGCTTTGTACTTGGTATGAATGATGGAATGGAAGAAATCATGAAATCTACTTCTGATGCAGCATTAATCTTCAAGTCTGGTGGTGGAGTTGGAATCAACTACTCAAATCTTCGTGAAGAGGGTGACATTGTAGCATCAACATCTGGTGTTGCATCTGGTCCAGTATCTTTCATGAATATCATCAACACTGTCACTGAAGTTGTAAAACAAGGTGGTAAAAGACGTGGAGCAAACATGGGAATCATCGAAGCATGGCATCCTGATGTTGAAAAATTCATCACAAACAAAACAGAAGCAGGAGTTTTAGAAAATTTCAACGTAAGTGTTGGAATCTGGGAAGACTTTTGGCATGCACTTGTTAATACTACTGATGGTAACTATGTCTTACGTAGTCCACGAAACAGAAAACCTGTTAAAGAAATCAATGCGCATCAACTAATTGATCTAATTGCATTATCTGCATGGAAGAGCGCAGAACCTGGTTTGATCTTTTTTGATCAAATTAACAAATACAATGTATTTGCTAAAGCAAGACAAGCACCATTAAGAGCTACAAATCCATGCGGTGAACAAAGTCTCTACCCATACGAATCATGCAACTTGGGTTCTATCAATTTGATAAATCTTGCACAAAGACAAGCTGATGGCTCCTATGAATTTGATTGGCAAGGATATGAAGAGATTATCAGAAAGACAACAAGATTCTTGGATAACATCATTGATGTAAATAATTACCCAGTTCCAGAAATTAGTATAGCCTCAAAAGAGTCTAGAAGAATTGGACTTGGTGTAATGGGTGTAGCTGATTTGTTGTACAAACTGAAAATTCCATACAATTCCCAAGAAGGATATGAACTTCAATCAAAACTATCTGAAGCTCTAACATACTATTCTATGCAAGAAAGTGTTGCACTAGCAAGATCTCGTGGTGAATTCCCACTTTGTGCAAAGACAGAATATCCTGAAGGAAAGATTCCAATATCTGGATACTATGAGAAATCAAAAGAATCTCATTCATACGAATGGGAGCCACTCATTGCAGAAATCAAAAAACATGGTATTAGAAATGTCTTAACTACCACAGTAGCACCAACTGGCACACTATCTATGATTGCAGACTGTTCAAACGGAATGGAACCTGCATTTGCTTTAGTGTTTGAAAAGAGAGTTACTGTTGGAAGATTCTTCTATACAAACAAGATTCTTGAAGCAACCCTCAAAGAAGAAGGTCTCTATTCTGATGAAATCCTTGAAAAGATTGCAGATAACTATGGTTCATTGAAAGGATTGGATGAAATCCCACAATGGATGCAAGATGTCTTTGTTACAGCAATGGATATCCATTGGGCTGATCATTTAATGGCTCAAGGTGTATGGCAAGATTGGATTGGAAATGCAATTGCAAAAACAATCAACATGCCATATGATGTAACAGTCGACGATGTAAAATCTGCATATCTACTTGCACACGAAATTGGTCTAAAAGGAATGACTGTTTATCGTGATGGTTCAAGACACAAACAAGTTCTTCACATGACAAGTGAGAATGCAACGAAAACATTTGATGTAACACCAAGTGAGTTTATGACCGCATTTGTTACTAAAAATATCACAAACCCATACATCAAATCCCAAGTCAATGCTTCATTGGCATTAAAAGTACATGATGAGGAAATCATACTAGAAGCTCCAAAAGTAGAAGAGGTTTCTGAAGACAAATTATGTCCTACATGTAAAAACAACTTGGTATTCGTAGAGGGTTGTAGTATCTGCATTGAATGTGGATACAGTGGTTGTACTTCTGGATAGAAACAGAATAACAACTTTTTTACTTTCTTTTAATTTTGAATCTATATGGATAACAGATCTCTGGGCATAATTGTAGGCATAGGTATTGTTATTGCAGTAATAGCTGTAGCTATGAGCATTTCAAATCCTGATATTATTTCTCCTCAGCAAACAAATGAAAAAATTGGCCTTGTAATTAATTCTCCAAATCAATCAACAACATTACAGGAACTAAATGATGTTTATTCTGAAGCATCTGATTCTGGAATTGGAAGAAGCAATGTCTATCTCTTTTGGAATCTAGTTGAACCAGTACGTGGAGAATATGATTGGGGACAATCTGATGCATTAATGAGCTTTAACAAAAACAATAATCTCAAAGTTACTCTGTATTTTTCAATAATTAATGGTGAGACACTTGGACCTTTCCCAAATTGGATTGGAAAACCATCTATCAATTCTATAGGTGAGGATAGAGTTGTTAGTGTTCTTGATGAAATATTATCTAGATATGATATTGTAGATACAGTAATTCTAGCTGGACAAACAGAATCACAATTCAGATTTTATGAGCAAAATATTCCTGTTTACAAGGAACTATTCAATGGAGTCTATGAAAAAATTAAAGAAAAGCATCCTGATGTAAAAATAGGAAATGCATTTGCTTTAGATCAAGTATTAAACAAAAATCTACGATACATAGTGACTGAATTATCTATTGGTGATTTTGTTGCTTTTTCATATTCTCCAGTTGATATTTTAAATGACATTGTAAAAACTCCCGAACAGGCAAGAGATGAACTTCAACTGGTATTTGATTTGGCAGGTGACAAAAAAGTGGGAATTTTTGAGATTAGTTGGGGTACATCTGATTTTATTGGAGGAAGTGAAACTGGACAAACAGAATTTTTAAAAAAATCCTTTGAATTTTACGCTGAAAATGAATCTGAAATAGAATTTTTTACTTGGTATAGGCAATATGACAGACCTGAGGGAACCTGTATAGTTGAAGCTCCGATAATTGGAGATGATACTCTTACTGTTGGAGGCTCTGGTTTTGGAAGTAGCGAACATGTGGCTGAAAGATTAAGCCACTACATTTGTAGTGCTGGTATGATAAACAACGACGGTAATCCTAAATCTAGTTGGAATGAATTTAAGAAGCAAATTGAAATGATAAACTAGAATGATTTCTTTAATTTTAGCTGAATCCTCCTTAGAACTGGTTCCATCTGAATTACAACATCATCCATCAGTTATTTCTCATGCAAGAAAACTTGGTAAGCATCCCTCAGAAATCTTACTAGATAATTCATGGCATTTTGCAGCTATGAAAGGAATTGAAAATGAAATGAAAAGAGGCAGACCTGATCTTGTACATTTTTCTATACTCGAAGCTACAACTATCCCACTATATCTTCAAAATAAAATAAAACTTTATGTTCACACACTAGATGACAAAGTAATTTCTTTTGGAAAAAATGTTCACATTCCAAAATCATACCATAGATTTGAAGGCGTTATAGAAAAATTGTATCAAGAAAAAGAAATTACAACAAAAGATGATGTTTTATTAGAAATTGAAGAAAAAACATTTTCTGAATTGCTTGATGAGATAAATCCCTCAAAAGTACTTGGTTTTTCTACAGCAGGTAATAATAGTACATATGAAAAAATTGCAAAAGATATCCCAGATGATGCTTGTATTGTGATTGGAGGATTTCAAAAAGGACATTTCTCTGATTTAATTGAAAATAAAATAACAGATCTCTATTCTGTTGGAGATGAATCATTTGAAGGGCATGTTGTAGTTGCCAGAATGCTCTATGAGTACGAAAAAACCATTTTTATGTAGGAAATTAAGTTTGCATTTTATTGCAGTCATAGTATAGCCTGGTTAGTATTCGGGGTTTCCAACCCTGTGACGCGGGTCCGAATCCCGCTGACTGCATTTTTCAATACTCATGAGAACCAATTTTTAGGTGCATTATTAGATAATATTGTGAAGCCTGGAGCAAAAAAAATTGCAATGGAGAGAATGCAAATTCTCATTGAAAATGCAATAACTAATGCAAAACGAGATCCTGAACTTTCTCAGAGGCAAGCTTCTATTGCGAGAAGAATTAGTACCCGACACAAAATTCGAATGCCATATTATCTTAGAATGGTATTTTGTAAAAAATGTAAATCCTTTATTGCGCCTGGAGTAAATTCTAGATTTCGATTAGGTAGAGCGTCTGTCAAGTCGATCAGAATTTCTTGTAACTTATGTGGGCATACTTATCGCAAAATTATATCTCAATGATTTATAAGACGATTATCGAGTTTTTGACTTTATGGCAAAGGTATACGATGTACCAGCAGATGTACTGATAGAAAGACTATCTACAGCACTAAAGAGTGAGGATATTCCTGCACCTTCTTGGATACCATTTGTCAAAACTGGAGCTCATGCAGATAAACCTCCTCAAGATAGAGAATGGTGGCATACAAGATGTGCTTCAATTATGAGAAAAATTTACCTTAATGGTCCACTTGGAATTAATGCTTTAAGAAATGATTATGGTGGCGGTAAACCATCTGGATATGGAGCTGCACATCACAAAGATGCTGGTGGTGCAATTATCCGTAATGCAATTCAAGGATTAGAAAAACTTGGATACGTAGAAAAAGTTGAGAAGAAAGGACGTATAATTTCTAAACAAGGAATGCAAAAACTTGATAGATTAGCAACTGAAATTCTTAAAGAACTAATTGTTGAAACCCCACAATTGAAGATATACTCTTAGATTCAAAATGAGTTTTCCAGAATCTAACGAACCTCCTGTCGATAATACAAATCATGAATTAGCTGCACAAAAAGAACAAATTCTAAAACAAGTCTTATCTCCTGAAGCTAGAAGTAGACTAAACAATATCAAAATGGTAAAACCTGAACTTTCTGAGATGGTTGAGCAATATCTTATTGGAATGGCTACTCAAGGAAAACTCCCTGGTCAACTAACTGATGAACAATTAAAGCAAATTTTACTCTCTACACAGCAACCTAAACGAGATTTTAAGATAAATCGAGTTTAATACAGAAAAAATATAAATTTAGAAAGAAATTCTATCAATACATGAAAGCCGTTGTATACAC
>DAOWGL010000036.1 GCA_030637455.1 Candidatus Nitrosopumilus sp.
ATTCAATTGTCAAAGTAGCAAATACAAAACTTGAGAAATCTTATGCTTCTTCACTAAAATCAGTTGCAAAAACCATCATTGGTACATGTGTGGCATTAGGAGTAAAAGTAGAAGGTAAAACACCTAAAGAAATTACTGCCGAGATAAGTGAAGGCAAATGGGACGCAAAATTCCAATAATTAAAAATTAGATTCTATACTCTTTTGAAAATAGTCAATATTCTTAAATTCAGAATTTTTCTAGTAAATTCATGACAGATGATAAATTTGAAACAATTTCGATTGAATCAAAAATTAGAGAGGGAGTTTTTCATAAAGTGCTTAAAAACTTGGAAAGTGGAAAAGCTGTTTCTTGTTCTTGTAAATGTTGGAGTAAGGGGAAAAAGCCTTGTGTGGGCATGAGAACTGTGGGTTATGAAAGTTGATTTAATTATTTAATTTGAGCCTTTTTTTAAATTCTAAACTCTAGATATGTCAAGTTCTAAATTATTGAGTAAGATATACAGGATCTTTATCGGTTTTTTGTAATTCTACAAAGGTTTCAGTATTTTGAATACCATCTATTTTTCCGATTTTTTCAATTACTATACTATGCAAAGCCTCAAGATTCTGGGCATATACTTTAATGATAATGTCAAATCTACCAGTTACCTCTGAAATAGATACAACCTCAGCAGTTTCCATGAATTGTTTATGAATTGAATCCTTGAGTTTTGGATCTCTGTTTATTCCAACAGAAGCCTTTACTCCAATTCCTAAGAGAGAATCATCAATTTCAATAGTGAATTTTTTAATGAGTTTTTTCTTCATTAATCTCTTAATTCTACTGTAAAGAACAGATGCATTGATTCCTAGTTTTTTGGATAAAGTAGGAACAGAAATTGAACCATCGGCAGTCAATTCATAAAGTAATTTCATATCTAATTCGTCAAATCTATGCAACGTGTTCGAAAAATATGCTTATGATTTAATATATGTAGGTTTTCAGCATGATTTCCACCTTTATTATAATAATTTTAGTAAAAATATGTAATTTTTTAAAATAAATGAAGGGCAAAAAACTCAATCTCTAAACGATTTTAAGGAGGTTTTCTAGAAATTGTTTCGTAATGATTTCAGATGCACAGATTATTGAATTGATCAAAAAAGCAAAAACGTCTACAAAAGAGCGTAAATTCAAAGAATCTATAGAATTAATCATTACTTTCAAAGATATTGATGTTAAGAAAGGATTTGCAATTAACGAAGTTGTTCAACTTCCAAAAACTAGTTCTCCAGCAACTGTTTGTATTATAGCAACAGGAGAAATGAATCAAAAGGCCAAAGCCGCAAAAGCTGATACAGTTATTGGAACAGAAGAATTAGATAAATTCGGAGCCAACAAAAGAGAATCTCGAAAATTCATTAACAAACATGATTTCTTTTTAGCAGATACAAAAGTTATGCCAGCAGTTGGTAAAACTTTGGGTCAACTATTAGGTCCAAGAGGAAAGATGCCAACACCAGTTCCTTTTGATGCATCTATTGAAGCATTCTTACAAAGATTTAGATCCTGTATCAAAGTAAGAGCAAGAGCATCACTTTCAGTTTCAGCTAAAATTGGAGATGTATCTATGAATGATGAAGATTTAGCAATTAATGCACATACTGTTCTAGCTGCAATGGAAAAGAAATTACCAAACGGAGAGAAAAACATGAAAAAGATTTTAATTAAAACTACAATGGGCAAGCCAGTAAAACAAGCACAAGAGGTTAAGAAGAAATATGCATGAAAATAGAACCTCATATCCTAAAAGAAAATCCCAAATGTATCAACAATTAGAAGAGACTCCAAAAAAATACAAAGTTCTAGCTGTAATTAAAATGAGAAAAGTTCGTTCTACACAAATTCTCCCATTAAGAAAAACTCTTGCAGGGGAGGTAGAATTTTTCAGCATCAAAAATAAAATTGCAAAGAAAGCATTTGAGAAACTCGATATACCAGGAGTCAAAGACATTGCAGACAAACTAACAGGACAATGCATGTTTTTGTTTACAAACATGTCACCATTCAAGCTAAACGTTCTTCTTGCTAAAAACAAAGTTATGATGGCAGCAAGAGGAGGAGATCTTGCAAGTTTCGACATTATAGTTCCTGCCAAAAACACAGGAATTGCACCAGGACCAATGCTTACAGAATTCAAAGAAGCAGGAATTCCAACTAAGATTGATCAAGGAACAATTTGGATTGCAAAAGATACTACTCCAGTGAAAAAAGGAGAAGCAATTAATGAAAAATTAGCATCAATTCTAGGTAAATTAGATATCAAACCAGTAGAAGCAGGAATTTCACTCACTACAGCATTAGAGTCTGGAACTGTATATGCTGAGGAAGAGATGATAATTGATGTTGAGAAAATCAGAAATGCATTTGCTCAATTCCATCAAGAAGCAGTTACACTATCAATTGAAGCAGGATATATCACAGCAGATAATGTGTTACAAATTCTTAGCAAAGCTGCTCAATCTGCACGTTCTGTATCTGTTGAATCAGGCTTTATGACTGATGAAACAAAAGAGCAAATTCTTGGCAAAGCAGATTCCCAAGCAAAAGCAGTTGCAGGACAAGCAAAAGATTACACCCCAGCATAAAATCTTAAATTAGCTAATTTTACAAAAAATGCATGTTTCTATTCTCATCAGATAAAAAAGCAATAGGCGTAAGTGCAGGATTATTAATTGGAGTTGGAATATTCATCATAATTGAATATGTCATAAATAATGCATAATTAAGATTCTCGAACCTTTGGTAAATTCCAATTATACTTCATTGCAAGTAATCGAATTCCAGTTGCTGCAACTATACCAATTATTGATGCAATTTGAATATCTACTCCAGATGAAAGGATTGCATAAAATACCACAATTCCAATTATACTGGCAATAGCATACACTTCTTTTACAAACACAATTGGGATTTCTCGAACAAAGACATCTCTTAATATTCCGCCACCAATTGCGGTTATCATTCCAGCAAACAGCATTGGAAGAAATTCTAATCCAACTACTTGGTATGCAATTGATGCACCTAAAATTGAAAATACACCGAGTCCAACTGCATCAAAAACTAACCATATGCCCATTTGTTTTTTGAATTTTACATACAAAAAGAACATTACAACTCCAACTAGTACTGTTATTGAGACATAGATAGGATCTGAAAATGCAGTAGGAAATCGTCCAAAGATTACATCTCGAGTTACTCCACCCCCTACTCCAACTACAGTAGCTAGTACAATAATTCCAAAAATATCTGCCTTGTGTGCAATTGCTTTGGATGCTCCTGTAACTGCAAAAGCAATTGTCCCCAAGTAATCTACAATGCTAATGAATCCATCTATTTGAAATGAAAAATCCACCATCTATTGCAAATGGAGAGCTAACGCTAATTAAGATTTGAAAAATAAAGATCAAAAGTAAATTTGATAGAAATAAAGTTGCTTAGCCAAATAAGGAAGACAATCCTTCCATGGCTGCTTCTTCGTTTTTAGGTTCTTCTTTCTTTGCTTCTTTCTTTGCGTCTCCACCTGCTGGTGCATCTGCTGCCGGTGCTGCGGCTGCTGCAACTGCTACTGGAGCGGCTTTAACTGCCTCATCGATGTTAACATCGGCTAAGGCTGCGACTAGTGATTTAACTTGGGCTTCATTAACTTCAGCGCCAGATGCTTTAACAACTGAACTGAGGTTTGCCTCGTTAACTTCTTTGTCTAGTTTATGAAGAAGTAAAGCAGCGTAAACATATTCCATTGTATCGAGATTTTCTTAGGGCATAATATAAAACTATAGAGAAGTTACGCCTGAAAATTGAAAATTTAGTTCAGAATTTTGAGACTTCTACAAACAGCATACAGTGTTCTCTTTAAAGTAGGATCAGTCAAAGTATCCTTCCTGTTTTTCAAAACTCGTTTTGCTTCATCTCTTTCTGAACCAGGTGGTAATGACAAAACATTATTGAGAAATTCTGATAGAGATTCTCGAATCCAGCCATCAAGTATTGCATATACCTGAGAGGGAATAATATCACATTTGTCTTTATCAAGATCAATTACTTCAGCAAAATTTTCATATTCAATTCTATAGACTAGAGCTAGAACAACATTGTCAGGAGTTGGATGCTCTAGTATTTCTTGTGAGCGTTCTCCTGTTTTTCCTTGAGCAATCTTATTTTTGAGACCTACAGGATTAACTATTACACCAGTGATTCCTACTTTTCTTCCATCTACTCCTGTAACTACTCCAAAGATAAAGTCGTTGAAATCGCCATTCTTTTTAATAGAAAAAACATAAGCCCCTTCTTCTAGAGTAAGCTTTTTTCCAAACATGAATAAACTGAATTGTATATTGTATTTAATGTATTATTTATTTACCAAAATACATACCAATATCTGATTTTTATAAATAGAAGCAAAAAACATCAATCAGATGAGCAAACAAGTAATAATTTTTGGTATTTTTCTTTTAGTTATTAGTTCTGGTTTTCAATCAGTTTCAGCTGAGATTTTTTTTCCATCAAACAACTTTAGACAAGACGATCCTAGTACATACTGTATTGTAGAACCAACTGAAAATATTTCAGAAAATCAAGATCAATGGGTAAATTTAACAAATGATGCTATTTTAGAATGGGAAAATCGTCTTAAAGAGGCAGAATCAGGAAATAAAAATATCTGGGAGATGAATCAAAAAATCATTTCAGATGAAAATGATGATTGTGATATTATTATAAAATTTAAAGACAAACCAGACTTGCTAGATAATCTAGCAGGATTTTTTAAATGGCCACCAGGGGAAATTGTAATCTATTATTTACAATACAAATTATGCGACACGTCTGTTTCATGTTATGAGGATGGCGTTTTCAAATCAGAAGATTCCATTTATGCAATTGCATCACATGAAATAGGCCATACATTAGGTTTAGATCATTATGTATCTGATGATAACAGTCTAAACAGAAAATGGCAGACAGGAGACACCAGTCCGCCTTCAGTGATGATTCCTTCTATTCATCACAATCCATCTTTAATGCAAGTTACAGATATCGATATACAAAAAGTTCGTTCAATTTATGGTTCTGATGGATTTTATGCATTTTCAGATGATTCTCCTACAACACCAATACCTGAACCAGTACCAGTTCCAAAAGTAAAACCCATCATTCCCGTAAAGCCATTTGATTCTATGACAATTTCTCATAAAGTCATTGAAGTAAAATCACATGAACGAGAGATAGTTAAAATTTCAGGTCAAATTGCAGAAGAAGAATTTTTTAGAGGACTGCCAGTAATAATTACAATTCATAAACCAGATCAATC
>DAOWGL010000130.1 GCA_030637455.1 Candidatus Nitrosopumilus sp.
ATTGCACTTGACACTGTAACGTGGAAAAACAATGATTCAGTTATCCATACTGTGACTTCTGGCACTTACAGTAGTGGCCCTGATGGCATTTTTAACAGCGGTCCCTTAGAACCAGGAGATTCATTTAGTTATCAATTTCTTTGGGAAGATAGTGGCATTGTGACATATTTTTGTACAATTCATCCTTGGGTAAATGGTATTGTAACAGTTCAGGATCCTGAAGGTGTCCCTGTTAAACGAATAAAAGAATCTGGTTCTATCAAATCAGCAGAATTGCATGTTTCTCAAGGTGATAAGATTGCTGAATTGGCACTTAAATTCAACACATTTGATAATGTAATCAATTCCCATCGCCAAGCTGCTCGTCATTATAATGATGCTGCAATAGAGTATTCTCTATTAGGGGATAATCAAAATGCTGCAAAATATTATCAAGAATCAGGATTGCAGTATCACTATGCAGCATCCCAACTAGAAACATCAGGTAAACTACAAGAATCAACAAAACACCACTATCTAGCAGGGATTCAATATCATAATGCTGCACTTCAATTCAAAATTCTAAATGATTACACCAATTATGGAAAACAGTTTTCTGAATCTTTTAAACATAAAAGAATGGCAAAATATGGTTCAGACTATGTATTGCCTCCTAAACAACAAATGCAATGGTCTGTTGAACCTCAAGAGATAAAATGTAGTGAAGGCTTGGAATTAATCTTCAAATCAAGTAATGGGAAACCTACATGTTTTACTCCTTCAAGTGCATCAAAACTAGTACAACGTGGTTGGGCTAAACGATAGAAAAGTCTTGATGGAAAACACATGGAGATAATGCAATACATGGGAATCGTTACTATTGATGAAATTGATTATGTCGCTACTTGGCATATGGGAGCATCATCTGAAAAAGGAATTACCTGCAAATATCCTGAAATTATTCAGAACAGTTTTGGACATGACTTTGGAATTTAGAAAATGAAAACTAGGTTTTACTTTAGACTGCAAGAGTAAAAGCCTGTGATATAGAATTATCCAAGTTAATTTTTAATTTCTCTCACACTTGCAAGATCTTTTAACAAACCGTCAAGATGCTTTTGTCCAAATTCATCTGATACCACACTTCTTGCCTTTTCCCAATAAGGTAATGTTTTTTCTAATGCTGTTTTTCCTTTGGGAGTTAATTTTACAAAACGTATTCTTTTGTCATCCCCTGAAACAATTTTGATTAATCCCTCGTTCTCAAGAGGCTTCAGACCTCTAGTAAGAGTAGTTCTATCCATAACAAGTCCTTTTGCCAATTTGTTGATACTTGGCGTGTCAAAAATGTGAACTCCAACTAGTACTGCAAATTGCGTGCTTTGTAATCCACTTGGTTTGAGAATTTCATCAAATAACTGAGTAATGATTCGCGATGCTGCTCTAATGTTAAACACAGGACAAAGTGAAGGTAAATCAAAACATTTGCTCAGATCGTTTTTCTTTGTTTCCATAATAGAATTTACCTGCGTCACTATATAAAATATGTGTACATACACTTAATTATAGGTGTGTATACACCTATTACATGAATACACAAAATAACCAAAATCAAAACGTGGGAACCTACGGAATCTATGGTTCTCACACCGCAGAAGCATGCCCACTTTTTAATGAGGAGAATAGAAAGTTGCTTCTACAGGTAGCATCAACCTTTGAAAAAGATGCAAACGCAAAAGGAATCAAAGTCCTTTCAATGTATCACTCTGGTTTAGAGCATACATTTGAGTGGATTGTTGAAGCCCCTGGTGCACATGCAGTTCAGGATCTTATGGTAGAAACTAAAGTTGCAAAATTCAACTCTACCAAAATTGTTCCATTAAGAACAACACAAGACGTAGTGGAGTACTGTCAAAGCATAGAGTGATGAAAATAATGAAAGTACAAATCACAAAAATAATTGAAGCGCCAGCAGACAATATCTGGAAGACAATTCGTGCCTACGATAATGTTGAAAGCTATATCCCTATGGTTACAAATTCAACAATTTCTGGAACTGATGAGGGCTCTGAACGTGTATGTAAAATACAATTTGGTGAACAGCAAGCAGAGCTTGTAGAAAAACTAGACTTAGTTGATGAAGAAAACAAAACAATCAAAGTCAGTATAATCAATGCACCTCCTCCATTTAGTGGACTACAAAATACATTCCAGGTAAAATCCTTGAGTGACAACAAAGCAGAACTTGTAATCTCTACTGAAGTAGACGGTACCGAACAAGCAACAAAAGGAATCCAAGACGTATTCCAGATGACAGCTGATGGTCTCAAAAAACTACACGAAAAGGAGGCAAATTAGAGTGAACGAAATAAAAAATTCACGGCAATTTGAACAAGAGGTTCTAAACTCTGCCAACCCCGTCTTTGTTGACTTTTGGGCAGAGTGGTGCGGTCCATGTAGAGCCATGTCCCCTATTGTCGAGGAACTCTCAGAGGAATATGGAGACAAAGTAAATTTTGTCAAACTCAATGTTGTTGAAAACAATGAGCTTGCACAAAAATACAATGTCTTTAGCATTCCGACTCTTGCCATCTTCAAGGATGGTGAAGTAGTATCACAAAAAGTGGGGGCTACTACAAAAGAATCATTCAAAACCATGATTGATAGTTCTTTGAACTAATCATGGGTTTTCTTTTTTTACACTATCTGTGTCCGTTTTTATCAATGAATAATGAAGTCTTACTCTTCCCGCGAAGAGTAAAAGGTACTGTTAATTCCGAGAAAAAAAAGAACTAATCCACCATTGAGAGGATTACCTCTAGCATTTAATGCAGGTTTTCTTTGTTCGTCTATATCGATGGGGTTAATCCATGTTCTAACTCAAATTGTTAATCATTAGTTATGATTTCCGATAATTTGCGAATGTGACTAGTATTATTTTGTACTGCCAAGTCCAGCGCTTTTTGCATTTCATTTTTGTATTTTCCTATATTTTTTTCATCATTGTTTGTTATTTCACATTCTTGTATGATTGGCAATTTTTTAAAATTCCTGTATTGTTCGTAATTTACTGAGCAGGAATAGAAATTTACATCTTCTTTGAACTTGTATTGAATTTCAAATGATATTGGTAAATCATCTCTAACCAAGAAGATGTCTGTTATTGCTTGTTTTATGGCATGCATATCAAATGGCTTGTTGATTACAAGTACATTTAGTGAATCAAAAAGGTACGAGTCTATTGCATTAGAATCCCCTGTAACTACAATTATTTTGGAATTTAGATTTCTATCTTTAATGTTCTCTACTGCATAAAATCCATCATAGTCTGGCATTGTCAAATCTGTAAAAACTATGTCTGGATTGTGTTTTTCATACAATTCTACTGCATCTTTACCATTGTTACCTGTTGCAAGAATATCTACGTTGATCATATCCAATAAATCACAAAACAGATCAATAATACTTTGATCATCATCTATTACTATACAATTAACCATGTGCTATCAAATTAATCACATATTCATACTTTATATGAATATCTTATATTTGTAAATCCCAATTTTGGGACTATTCAAAAATGTATGTTTAGATTTTAAATTACATCAGGATAAATTCTCTATTCATTTGTTTTATCTCTCAAGAGTAAAAGGAACTAATTTTACAGTAATTAATCCAAGACTGAACCTTTGATGGACTAAAATGGTCCAAATCTGGATATTATGATGCACTTTTAATATCTAAATCAATACATAAAAAATAATGGGTGATGAACCAACTGATACTATTACAATTAGAGTTCCTAAAACACTAAAAGAAAAACTAGAAAAAAAGACCAAAGAAAACAAAATCACATTAAATCTTTTGATAAATCAGATACTAACAAAAAATCTGAATTGGGATGAATATATGACAACAATGGGGTGGCTGCAGTTTAATCCATCTACAGTCAAAGAGATATTCAAATCCTTAGATGAGAAGAAAATAACTGAGATTATAAAGTCTATCACATTTGAAATTATAGATGCAATCAAATTCATTTATGGTGATGTGAATTTGAATTCTGTCATTGACTTTTTAGATACGTGGCATCGCTCGGCTAATATTCCATTTAGACGCATTGAAAATGGATCTAGTCATCAATACATAATAAATCATAAACTTGGGAAAAATTGGTCTATCTTTGAATCCAAAACTATTGAACGATTTTTTGGAGAGTTGGGATTTAAAGTAATAATTTCTCAGACTCGTACTGATTCCTGCTCTTTTAGAGTTCTCAAATAATCAAAACACAGTGTGTTCAAATGTATACGGTTTGAATATATCGCCTTTAAAGTAATAATTTTCCAATATGGGAAAAAGAATTACTGTCGTGCTTGATGAGGATTTATTAAAAAAACTCAGAATTATACAGGCAAAGCAAATCAAAGACTCTGCTTCATCTGTAAGCTTTTCTAAAGTAATCAACGAAACTTTGAAAAAATCCCTCAAAAATTAGATCTGGTTTTAGACTGCAAGAGTAAAAGCGATTCTTGATTTCATACTAGCCAATACTCGTAAAACGACTCTTGGTCTGTGAGCCGACTAGTAGTCAACCTTTTTGCACATAATTTCATCAAACATACAAGAGAGTCTCTTAAAATAAAAAAGAAAGAATCACTGTACTTTAACAGATTTTTTCTTTGGTTTGGGAGTGGGCTTACTCTTTGGAAGAGTCACATCTAAAACACCATCAGTCAGTTTTGCCTTTACTTTTCCAGGAAGTACCTTTTCAGATAATGGTATGGTCTGATAGTATGACATACTGTGTCGTTCTTTTCTCAAGTAGTTTTTCTTTTTTTCCTCTTCTTTGTGCTCTCCTGTAACCTCGATTGAATTGTCTGTTACGTTGAGATTGATCTCATTTTTCTTCAATCCAGGCATATTCATCTTCATTCGAAGTTGATTGCCTTCATCAATTACATCACAACCAGTTTCAGGCAATTTTGGAAAGGATGGAAAATCTATTCTTGGGAAAGAAGAAAATGATTTTTCCAAATCTCTTCTAAAGTTGTCAAAAACATTGTCAAATTCAGAAAAACTTGACTTTGATGGTGACGATGCTAATTTTTTTACAGGTTTTTTTGCCATAAACGATACATCTTTTTATTACTTTATGAATAGATCAGAGATTCTCAAAAGTGGCATTAAGAATAATTTTAATGTAAAGAATTCCAATTAATGTGAATATGGATCCTAAAACACAAAAAAAGATTGATGAAATAATGTATGAGACAAATGAAAAAATAAATGCAATTGTAAATGAAATCAGAGATATCCGATTTTCAAAAATGGATGAACATGATAAAGAAACAAAATGTGATAAACTGAGAGTAGAATTTGAGCAAGTCATGATTGAAGAAGAGGAAAAAATAGTAAAAGTGATGGAAAGATTCCCATGAAAATTGGAGACATTGACTCAGATTATGAAACAGTGAAGATAGACCAAGTTGGAATAATTGATCCTCTTACGGGTGCAGTAGTATTCAAAGACGAGACCGTTGAATTTTCAATATCGGGTTTTTCATCGGAAGTGGCAGGTTTTATTTCTAATTTTTTGGATGAAAAGCGAGAAGATCCTCCTACAGTATATCGTTTAATTGAGCAAATTTGTGAGGAAAATGAACTATTATTAGTCAAAGTCAAAATTTATGAAAGTGGAGGTATTTTCAGAGCAAATCTGTATTTTACTGGAAAAAAAGATATGATATTTAGAAATTTTAGAGCATCTGATGCAATTGCGTTGGCAACATATTATCACATTCCAATTTTGGTAAGAAAATCATTGTTAAAAGATATTCAGAAGAAATGAAATTTTCCAAATAGTTATTTTACAATAAGAATTGAGCAAGGCGAACTATTTGCAAGTTTATTTGAGATACTTCCGAGAAAGAATCTAGCTGTTGCGCCAAGACCTTTGTTTCCAACAATTATCAAATTACACTGTTCTTTTTTTGCTAATTTAATAATCTCATTTGCGATGTTTCCTTCTTTTATCACTATTTTTGAGTCCATTCCTTGCTTGGTGGCAATTTTCTTTCCCGCTAACAAAACATTGTTTCCGACCTTTCTTAACATTTCAAGATATGCTTTTCTATCTAATGGGTTAATGGAAATTAATTTTTCTACCACATACAAAAGTATTAAACGAGATTGATAATTTTTTGCCATATCACACGCATGCAAAAGGGCTTTTTCTGAATACTTTGAACCATCAAGAGGCACTAAAATGTTCATGTATAGGGATTTTCTCATGGAATACTTTGCAGATTATCTCTATTTAACTAACCTCTTGGAAGTCGAAGGTGATTTTGTTTTTATTAATTTTGTAACATTATCAAAACATGATGTACAAAGATGTAGATGTTCTATTTTTCTCATCTTTCCTTTTTTAAGGCATATGTGACACATCCATTCTGTCAAAGGCACTTATCCTACTTTTTCAATCTCCAGTCGAGTGTCTTCTAATTCCTTTTCAAATTTTTCTTTATCAGTTTGAGACACTGAGTTATTACATAATTTTTCTAGAATCCTGAATTCTTTATTTTTTAATGATGCAAGATAACTATGTTCATCCATGCATCTTTGAGGATTTCTATGAACTTAAGATTTTTCATAGGGTTTGTTTTCAAAATCAATAATCATAGAGTATGATAAAACAAGAAATTGATGAAGTTTGGTATTGCGAGAATTGTGACAAACCTCATAGATAAGAAAACTTTAGGCTTGATACTCGGTGCAGTATCTTTGGCAAGTGCCATAATTTGGATTGTTTTAGAGCAAGGCATAGGACTAAGTTTTGAAATGTTAGAACCATAGTCCTTCAAAGATCTTTTACTAAATGAAAACACAAAAGGTTCAAACCTATGTGGAATTGAATTTAGATAATCAAAAATTGAAATCTATGAACTCTCTTAAAATAATACTGACAAGAATAAAATCAAAAATGAGAATCATGCATTGGATTAAAATTTGATTTTTACAGAACCTACATTTATGACTGAACAATGTTTGAATGATAACTGTTACAACAGTATACATCAAATTACAAAAACCTTAGAATTTCTGTCCCATGCAGACCAATACATTGAAGATGCAAAAAAGGCAGGAGATTCAGAATCTGAAAAAGTTTGGAACATAATAAAAGGTGACAGGCAAAAACATGCAGAGATGTTAAAGGGACTAATTGTAGCAGAGGTAAAAAACAACAAATTCTAACCCTTTTTATTTTTTTATAAGATATAGAATGATTTGTTATGATAGTAATTATTTGTGGTTTGCCTGGTGTCGGTAAAACTACTTTTGCAAAAAAACTCTCTCCATTGATTAAGGCCATAATTTTGTCAACAGATAAAATTAGAAAAGAGATGATAAAATTACCAACATATGACAAAGAAGAGCGAAAGATCATCTACGATATAATGATACTATTGGCAAAATATCTTCACGAATCAGGCACAAATTGCATACTTGACGCCACTTTCAATAAAGAAGAGTCTAGAATGGAAGTTAAGAGAAAACTAGGAATTCCATATGAGCAATTTTTTGTGATAGAATGTATATGCCCCGAAAATATTGTGATCCCTCGCATAAAAAAACGGAAAAATGATTATTCAGATGCAGCTGTTGAGGTTTACAAAAAAAAGAAAAAAATTTATGAACCTGTAAAAACAAATCATATTACAATTAACACTACATTAGATCCTGAAAAGAATATGAACTTGGTTAGAAATTATATTGGAGTTTGAGATAACAATATGAAACTCTATAAGCGTAATCAATGCAACACTAGTACCGTAGTGGTGTGAGTTTGCATATCTGTAAGGAAGGACTGAATTGACTACTCAGCTACGGGTCATTTTTTAAGATTATCATTTTACAATCATGACAGGAATTTTTGAAACGTAAATGATTCCATTAGAAATACTTCCTAGAAATTTTTCTTTTTGATTTCCTGTACCTCGTGCTCCTAAAACTATTATGTCACTTTTTGATGTTTTTGCATAATTAATGATTATTCTTACTGTATCATTTCCAAAGAGGATTTTTTGAGACAACTCTATCCCATGACGTGCTGCACTTGTTTTTGCTCTTCCAAGAAAGTCTTTAGCTGATTTAGATTTGTATTTCAAATACATATCAAATGTTCCAACTAAGTTTTTTGGATATATTGGTAACACGTGAATGGCGGTTATCTGTGAACTACTCAGCCTTGCTAGAGATATGGCTTCATTTAGCCCCCTTATAGAATTAGGAGAACCATCTAGGGGAACCAGGATTTTTTTAAATCTATTTTTGAGCATGGATTAGTTACAAATATTGAATATTTATCAAATACAGCTGATTTACAAAAATGATTTTTACGTTCTATTTTCATAATTGAAAATAGTATAGTTGATTTTTAACTAAAATTGAAATTAAATTGCCATGGCTCACATGCAAACTACTCCTGAGGGAGTGCCTGTCATAGTTTTGAAAGAAGGCTCAAAACAATCACGAGGTAGAGATGCTCAGAGAAACAACATTAATGCTGCAAAGTTAATTGCAGAAATAATTCAAACAAGCCTTGGTCCACGTGGAATGGACAAAATGTTGGTGGATTCAATTGGAGACATAACAATTACAAATGATGGTGCAACAATTTTAAAAGAAATTGATGTTCAACACCCAGCAGCAAAAATGATGGTAGAAGTAGCAAAAGCTACAGACAGTGAAGTTGGAGATGGCACTACATCATCAGTTATTTTAGCAGGAGCTTTACTTGAAAAAGCTGAATCATTAATTGATGATGATATACATCCAGTCATAATTGCAGATGGTTACAAAAAAGCATCTACAAAAGCAATGGAATTTTTAAAAGAAATTGAAATTAAAGTAGAACCAAAAAATGAAGAAATTTTAGAAAAAATTGCTCACACATCTATGCAAACAAAATTAGTATCAATTGAGGCAACTGATCTTGCTAAATTAGCAGTTGATGCGGTGTTGTCTGTTATGGAAGAGAAAAATAATTCTTTTAAAGTAAATATAGATAATATTAAAATTGAAAAAAAGACAGGTGGTTCAATTTCAGACAGCGAACTAGTTAGTGGAATAATACTAGATAAGGAAATTGTACACAGTGGTATGCCAAGAAAAATTGAAAATGCACATATTGCTTTAATCAGTGAAGCATTAGAAATTAAAAAAACAGAATTTGAAGCAAAAATAAACATTTCAAGTCCAAGTCAAATTAAATCATTTATGGATGAAGAAAGCCAATTACTCAAAGATATGGTAGACAAAATAAAAACAACTAATGCCAATGTCGTATTGTGTCAAAAAGGAATTGATGATATTATTCAACATTATATGGGCAAAGCTGGAATACTCGCAGTTAGACGTATCAAAGAAAGCGACATGTCAAAGTTAGCAAAATCAACAGGGGGTAGAATTGTTGGAAGCGTTAATGATTTGAGTAACACAGATTTAGGTTCTGCACAAAATGTAGAAGAGAAAAGAATTGAAGAAGATAACTGGGTGTTTATCGAAGGATGTAAAAATCCAAAAGCCATTAGTATTTTGATTCGAGGTGGATCTCAAAGAGTAATTGATGAAGCAGAGAGATCAATGCATGATGCATTAATGGTAGTCAAAGATGTAATTGAAACTCCAAGAATTGTATATGGTGGAGGTTCTCCAGAGGCATATATTGCATTAAAACTCCGAGACTGGTCAAAATCCCTTTCAGGTAGAGAACAGCTAGCAGTTGAAAAATTTGCAGATGCCTTAGAATCCATCCCACTTGCACTTGCAAGAAATGCAGGAATGAATTCAATTGATTCTATTACTCAGTTGCGAGCAAAACAGAATGCGGGTGAACATTTCACGGGAGTAGATGTTATTAATGGAACCATTGCTAATTTTGAAAAGATTGGAATAGTGGAACCAGTTAAAGTAAAAGAACAAATCATAAAATCTGCTACAGAAACTGCAAATATGATATTGCGAATTGATAATGTTATTGCAGTCTCACGTTCAACGTCAGAACCACAAGGTATGCCACCTGGTGGTGGAATGTATTAAAAATAATTGTAAATTAAATTTATTCTATTTTACTACAGTAACAGGAATTTTAGATTTATTGACAACATGGTTTGCAACACTACCTAAAAATATTTCAAGATGTGAATTAGGGCCACGAGAGCCTATTACTATTAAATCTATTTTATTACTTTGAGCAAATGTTACAATTGTCCTTCCAATATTCTCATCAACTTCAATCACTCCACGAAATGGTACTTTTTCCTTTTGTGACATCAATTCAGCTTGTTTCATGATCTTTTTGATTTTTTGTTTTACAGACAAAGTTTTTGCAAACATTGAATATACATTTACATTCAAACCAACAACAGATGAATCTGATTGTTTTGCAATACCCAATGCAAATTTCAAACCTCTAATAGAGTTCTTTGAACCATCTAGAGGTACCAAAATCTTATTCAATGTTTTACTAGTCAGTATGAATTAATTATTCTAACTCTTATTTAGAAAATAGGCTTAAATTCAAATATGATAACAAAAACTGTGTTTCATCGAGAGTGTTATAAAAGATAATTTTGTAGAAAAATAACATATAATGCAATTAAAAGTAAAAATCCTCAATATCGATTCAGGCGGTAAACCATTTGTATTTTTGAACGATAAAGATGCTGATAGGTTAAACATCAATGCTTCTGAGCGTGTAACAGTTCAAGCAAAAAAGAAGATCACTGCCATAATCAACATATCTAGTACAATTGAAAATGGCTTTTTAGGAGTAAATGAAGAAGTTAAAAAAATACTTTCTCTAAAACAAAATTCTAGAGTTAATGTAGATATAGCACCATTTCCAAAATCACTTCAATTTATTCGAAATAAACTTTCAGGAAAAAAATTATTGTATCCAGAAATACATGAAATTGTACAGGATGTAGTTGATGGCAATCTCAGTGAAAATGAGATTTCAGCATTTGTAACAGCATTACACATAGACAAAATAGATTTGGATGAGGCAACAAGTTTATCTCGTTCTATGGTGGATACAGGAAAAACTCTAAACATTGACAAAAAAATTATTGTAGATAAACACAGCATAGGAGGAGTTCCAGGAGATAAAACCACATTATTAGTAGTTCCTATAATTGCCGCAGAAGGATTTACCATCCCAAAAACATCTTCAAGAGCAATTACTTCAGCTGCAGGAACTGCAGATCGTGCAGAAATTTTGATGCCTGTAGAATTTAGCACTAACAAAATGTTACAAATACTCAAAAAAGCAAATGGTTGTATTGTGTGGGGCGGTGCAATAGAGTTAGCTCCTGCAGACGACATATTTGTAAAAACAGAGTTTTCTCTGCACATTGATCCTTTACTTTTAGCATCCATCATGAGTAAAAAGAAAGCAGTGGGGGCAACTCATCTTGTTGTCGACATTCCAACTGGAAGGGGAGCAAAAATGAAAACTACTGGGGAAGCAGATCTTCTTGCAAGAGACATCATAGAACTTGGTCGCAGATTAGGAATTCGTACTCATTGTATAGTGACTTTTGGAGAGCAACCAATAGGAAATACTGTGGGTCCTGCACTTGAGGCAAAAGAAGCATTGGAGGTTTTAATGAATCAAAGACAGGTTCCAGATCTCATCAATAAAGCATGTAATATTGCAGGAAGTATGTTTGAATTATTAGGCAAAAAAGGCGGCTATTCACTTGCAAAAAAAATCCTTGAATCAGGTAAAGCAGAGCAAAAAATGAGAGAAATGATTAAAGCGCAAGGGGGAAATCCTGCAATACTTCCAGAAGATATTCCAATTGGAAAATATTCATTGATCATTCGTTCTGAAAAATCTGGACAAGTACTATGGATGGAAAATAGGGTTATTGTGGAGATTGGACGTGCAGCAGGTGCTCCAAAAGATAAAGGTGCAGGAATTGTGTTTAATAAAAAAACTGGAGATTCAGTAGAAAAAAAAGAAGTGTTGTTTACAATCTATGCCGAGCAGCCCTACAAGATTGATAGAGTAAAATACATTCTGTCCACTCAAGTCCCCTTAGGCATAGGAAAAAAATCAGATATGTTGATCCACACAATAACCGAATCTCCTGTGGTAGAGAGAACATTTGTAATTGATAGATAATTAAAAACTATGCAAAGCCATTATTTCCAATTTTGAATGGTTTTAGAAATAATTCCAGACAAATCAACTTTTGAAAATTTTCCTTCAATTGAATTTGTTCCTATGATTGCAGTAGCTCCTGCTTTTATGATTTTTCTTTCTGAATTTCCCACAAAAACGGGATGAGTGCAAGCTACGTACATGTTTCTGAAATTTCCTTTAAGAAATTTAATTGTCTTTAGAATACTTCCTCCTGATGATACCATATCATCAAATAATATCACATCATGTTCTTTGAGGATTTTTGGAAAAGGTGGCATGATAATTAATTTTCCTGTTTTTCTATCTCTATGTTTGTTTAAGGCAATAGCATTTGTGTTGAGATATTTCGCAAATTTCTCTGCATTATGTTTCCAAAACATATCTGGAGATATTACAAGTGGATTTTGTAGTTTGTATTTTTTAAAATATTCTGCAAATAAGGAAACTGCGGAGATATTTTTCAGAGGTAATTTAAAAAAATTCAGTGCGTTTGGACTGTGAAAATCTACTACGATTAATCGTGTCGCTCCTGCGGCTTTAAACAATTTTGCAATAACTGAAATTGTTATAATTTCACCTTTAAGAAATTCTTTATCTTGTTTGGCATATCCCATATAAGGCACCACTGCAATCACATTGGGAGACATTTCACGTGACTTTGAAACTAACGATAATGTTTGAACAAGATTAGAATCAACAGGAGGTCCAGTTGAGGAGACAACAACAATTGTTCCTTTTTTGGCGTGTCCTGAAATAGTGAGTTTTCTTTCTCCATCAGAAAAAATCTTTAAGGTTGTTTTTAGATATTTTGCTTGTAATTTTTTTGCAATTTTTTTTGCTAAATTTTCAGAGTTTGGACTTCCAATAACAAAATAATTATTCATCAATAATGATATAATTCACTTTTTATTATTAGTATAATTTATCAACACTCTTCCTAGTTTTTTGATTTCTAAACATCAATAGATAGGCAATTCTCAAATCTGGTTTTTGTATGAAATGTATTTAGTCAGAATGAATAATAGATTCATGTGAGTTTTGAAGCATTTACCAACATTGAATTTGAAACAATATTTCAATTGTTACTTGCAATAGGTCTTGGCGCATTGATTGGATTTGAACGACAATTAAGGCGTAGACCTGCAGGATTGAGAACTCATATGTTAGTAAGTCTTGGAGCTACAATTTTTACGGTAATATCACTTTCATTTGATATAGAACCCTCTAGAATTGCTGCGGGAATTGTTACAGGGATAGGCTTTTTGGGAGCTGGAAGCATTATTGCACATAAAGGGCACATAAGAGGAATTACTAGTGCAGCTACACTCTGGATTGTTGCTGCAATAGGTCTGAGTGTTGGAGTTGGAGAATATGTTATAGCAATTATTAGTGCCGTATTTGTTTTTGTGATTTTACAATTAGGCCGAATTGAAAAACGAGCAGGCATGAAACAAGATGATTATGGATTCTAAATTTATTTAGCAGATGTTTTTTGAAATTACAGTAAAAGATTAATTCCTACATTAGAACATCAAACCATAACCACTAGAAAATTCTTCATTTACAGATATGTTTAAGTCCATAAAATCATTTGAAGTGTGATGCAACTCAAAATCGGCAGATGGACTGCAAAAGCAGACAAATGTGCTTCTATCTATCAAGGAAATACATCATTGACATTTAACATAAAAGGCCCTGGAGACATTACTGTTTATCACGATAACAAAGTATCCAAATTTTATAAAGATGGAACGGTTTCTGGCAAAAAAATTAAGATCAAAAATTCATCCTATACTTGGATTTCAGGAACGTACATTGGTCCTTCGGATAAGATGGAATTTGAACAAGAATGGTTTGCAAAATCTGGAACATGGCAAACAGTGTATAATGGTGAAAAGTCCAAATTATATCGGATTTTAGGTCCTACTACTCAAAGAGACAGCGATATACTTGTCTCAGTTGATGGATTGCAGACGGGCTGTTTTTTGTCTAAATCTCAAAGTATTGATGTAAAAGGTAAACACATTAAGATAAAGAAAAGACGTGGGCCTGCTTTTGTTAGTGGATTTGCTTATTCGTTAAAGTGAAAACTTTTTCTCTATTTTTATAATTGTCTTAAAAGATTAGGATCAAACTGGATGTTTTGTTCAGTCATAGCATAAAGTATTTAGTAATTTTTTTGTCATAACTGGAGTTGTTATCAAAAAAGGAATTGATCATTAATCTATTTTAAGGATAAAATGAGACTAAATATAATGAAATCCTCAGAGATAAATTTGGAAATTGAAGAAATTGTAAAATCAAGATCTGAAGGGGTTTATTCAAAATGGCGTATAGGTAGAGCAAACAGTCCTTTTGATGCCAAAGAGCAACATGGAAATCCAAATGACTGGCATGATTGGGATGCAGATACTGCCGATGAAGCAATCGAGACTGTAGATTATTTTGTCGATAAAGGAATGAGAAAAGAAGGAATAGGGTCTGGGGGATCTGATTTTGTGTATATTTTCTTTAGTGGTTCTCCCCAAGAAGAATTATGATTAAACAATTAATCTCATCTACAACTTTTACTGTTAGTTTGATGCCGTAACTTGAAATTCTCTCATATAGATTTGATAAATTGGTTCAATGCTCTGACTTGCAAATATTTTATTAAAAATAAGGCATCAAACTATTACTTCAACACCATTTAGGAATTTTGAAATATAGTCATTGGAATAATTATGACATGACTGTAATTACAAAATCAATCAAAATACAATCCAAAGGCGAAAATGATATTATCGATCTTACTGACAAGGTTTCAGTAAAAGTTAAAGAGTCACAAATTTCTAGTGGAATTGTAACAGTTTTTGTAACAGGTTCGACTGGAGCATTAACTACAATTGAATATGAGCCTGGCTTGTTGAAAGACTTTCCAGATATGCTATCTAGAATTGCCCCCAACGAACTAAATTATGAACATGAACAAATGTGGCATGATGGTAATGGCCGTTCTCATGTAAAGGCCTCATTGATTGGCCCATCACTAACAATTCCTTTTAATGATGAGAATCTTTTGTTGGGAACTTGGCAACAAGTTGTCTTTATAGAATTAGATACACGAGGAAGGGAGCGAAATATAGTGTTGCAAATTATTGGAAACTAAATAACCTTCTTTCAAATCGAAAATGATTTTGTTTACTTCATTTTAAACCAAAAGAAAAAAACTGGTTATTTTTTAAATTAAAATAATAATACTTTCTTTCAAGACAAATACTGCCATTAGAACCAATTAGAAAATGATGATTTTATTTTAGATACCACGATTCAGTGCTCCATTTCCATATTAAGGAACACTCCCCACACCATTGACAAGTGTTATGTCCAACATAGATATGATCTTTTTTTGGATGATTGCATTTCTCGCATGCAGGATCACAATATGGGCAAATCGCTATGCTGGTTTTTGCATACAATAGTTTTGCTCTATTGCATGTTTCGCATCTTTGCTCTAGAGACATTTCTATAGTTAATCCATGTAGGATCTATTTTATTGCATATTGATCTTTTTCTCATACAGGAAGTCTAGCATATCTGGGACTTTTCTAGAGACAACTTGCTCTACTAGTCCAGTAGATGTGGAGATTTGAACCAAAGTTTAATAGTTTTTAATCTGTGGTGAGCCACTTTGATATGCATCAACAATATCTCGCACAGTCACTACTCCAGTAATTTTCTCATCATCTGTTAATGCAAGTCTTTTGATATGATGTAATGCCATGATGCTTGCTGCTTCGTTTGCAAGAATTCCATCTTTTGCAGTAATTAATGGAAATGAAGAGTAAAGTTCTATGGATTCACTTATCTGAACTTTATTGTTTAGTACATCGAAAACAAGATCTCGTTCAGTAAATATACCGTGTCCTGGGTCTTTTCCATCTACAATTACAGAGCCAACTCTCTTGTCATACATTACCTTGCAAACATCAAGAATTGATTCATCATATGCCATATGACATACATTTTTACTTACAACGTCATCTAATGTAGGTGCAACGTATGTCTTTCTAAATGCACGTAAAAGATCACTTGGAGTAATTATCCCAACTAGTTTATCAGAATCTGCAAAAACTAGCAACCGTGCTTTCTGTGATATTATTAATTCAGATGCTCTTTGAACAGAGGTGTCCGGAGTAATCTTTACAAAAGGAGTCAAAATCATTTTAGATAACTCAATATCAGGAAAGATATCTTTTTCAACAATCTGTTTTAGAACGTCACGTTCAGTAAGAATTCCAAGTGGTTCACCTTCGTCTGTGCTTACAATTAGATTGCCGATACCTCTTCTTGCCATAAATCCTACAGCATCACGAAGTGACACAGTATCTAAAACAGAAATGGGAAAGGCAGTAAGATAATTTCCAACAAATAATGTATCAAGCTCAATTACCATTCATACAAAAAATATATCTGTGTTATTTGATTGGTGGATTGATTATCAGATTTGATTTTTGAGTAACTCTAACCCGATTTGTGAGGGAAAACATGCTGTATTATCGTAATGCTTTTTGATAAGATCATATCATAATAGATGTGAAAAAATCACTAATTGGAATTATCATTGCTGCAATTGTTATTGGAATTTTTGTTCTTGCTTTAACTAACCCTAATTTACGAGAAAACAAAGAAACATGGTTTGGATTCATCGATGTGACTGATCAAAGCACTCCGATTCCAGAACAAGAACAATCATCATTTACAACTCCAAAAGAATCAACTTCTAGTCCAGTACCAAAAGTAATTTGTGAACCATCATATCCTGATGTCTGCATTGCTCCATATCCACCTGATTTAGACTGTGGAGAGATTGGATATTCTAATTTCAGAGTAATTGGAGATGATCCACACGGATTTGATAGAGACAACGATGGTATTGGTTGTGAATCCTAATCAGTTCTAAACTCCAATACGCTTAAGTTCATAATTATTGTAGAAAATTTGTAAATGAATAAGGGTTTGTTTGAAGCACAAAAAAACAGCAATTATGACAAATTGTATTTAGAAAGTGATAGATTTGATGAACATCTTGATATGAAAAAAGAATATCCAAAAGATTTTGAAGAATTACTCAAAGAATTTGGTGTTAGACTCTAAACTCCAATACGCTTAAGTTCGTACAAAATTCATGCGATCATAATGGGTATTGAAAGCAAAAAAGAAGGTAATGCCTGTGAAAGATGCCATAAATCAGATACAGATGTCGGTAAGATGACTCATTACAAAAATCATGGATTAGATAAATTACTTTGTCAAGATTGTATCAAAGAGATTGACGATTATTATTCTCTCACATGTTCCAAGTGTGGTAAACCAGCACACCTAAGAGGTAACTTGATTGAATATGAAAATAAAAAAATCTGTACAATCTGCATGGATGAAATTAAAATGAAAAAAATAATCAAAGAAGAACAAAAACAAGAAAGAAAGAATTTCATAAAACCATATTGGGTAAAATGGATTACTTTTGGTCTTACGATTACTGGAATCATAGTGGCATTATTGGCGATAGGGATTTGAGAATA
>DAOWGL010000173.1 GCA_030637455.1 Candidatus Nitrosopumilus sp.
ACACCAGTAACTTTAGTTTCTTGAAAAGTATGGATCATATCAAATAGTTCTCTAGATGTAATACCATCAGATTCAGGATTCCCAACACCAGGTGCATATGCAGGATCCAAAACATCAAGATCAAAACTAGAGTATACGGTATCAAATGTAGAGACATGGTCTTTTAGAAGACTAGGACCTTTGCCTTCACGAATTTGTTTGTAAGTAATGGTCTTAATTTTATTCTCAGTTAGAAATTCTAATTCTTCTTTGACAAATGCTCTTGCACCAACATGCAAAATATTTTCAGACCCTCTTTCTTCAACAATTCGTCTCAAGTAAGATGCATGGCTTAGTTTAATGTCTGCAAATTCATCACGTAAATCATAATGTGCATCAAAAACAACATATCCAGTTTCTTTTGGAAAACTAGTGTACGTGCCATAAGTAATGGAATGTTCACCACCCAAAATGAACAACTGTCTTTGTTTTGCAACAAGTTCAGTGGTAATTTTTTTTACCATGTCAATCATTTCAGAGGCTACGACAGTGTGACGAGTATTTCCCAAATCCTCAATGTTTACATTCTCTAAATCAATCCCAAGTTCAGGATGAAATATCTCAATATTGTTAAAAGAATCACGAATTGCGTCAGGTCCGAATCTACAACCAGGCTTGTAAGAGTGAGTAGCATCAAAAGGTATTCCGAATATCGTAGCTACAGGTTCTGAATCATCATCTGAAGATGTGATTAGGGGATTGTTATTCATATATAGATCAAGAAAACTCATTTTTGTTACACCATCAAATTTGGTCTCTTTGAGAGATACTTTGGAAGATTCAAACCAGTGAAAGGTTTTCCTTTAGTTTGCTCTTTAATTTCATTAATGAAATCATCAAAGGGTAATTCCCGTACATCACCAGTTTGTCTATCACGAATACTAAGATTTTGAGAATTAGCTTCCTTGTCACCAATTACCAAAATATATCGAATCCATTCTTTTTCAGCTTCACGAATTCGTTTTCCAATACTTTCATTTCTATCATCAATGTCAACACGAATATTATTTGCAGAAATTTTCTCAGTTAATGATTCAGTGAATGCATTAAATTCTTCTTTGAGGGGAATGATTCTAACTTGTGTAGGGGCTAACCAAAGTGGGAATTGTGGTTTTCGTCCTTCATGAGAATCTTTTGCAGCTTTTTCCAACAAAGCATAGATGATTCTCTCAATTGCACCGCTAGGAGAATTGTGTAAGATGATTGGATTTTGTTTTGTATTGTTTTCATCAACAAATTCAATCCCATATCTATCTCCATTTTCTACATCAATTTGGTCAGTGGATAAAGCAGATGCTTTTCCCAGACCATCAATAAAATTAAACTCCCATTTCAATACAAAGTAAAAGAATTTCTCTTTCCACATTTCTACTAGTACAGGCCTCCCATGTTTTTTGACTAGTTCTTCAATTGATGATTTGTTCTCATTGTAAAAATCCTCAGTGAATCTAATTGCCATTTCATAATCAGTCTCATCTATTCCAAGCTCTTTGAGAACACTTTGAGATAGATCAAATCTAATCTTGATTTCATCGATTGCCTGCGGCATATCTTTGCAAAATGCATGACAGTCAGGCATGGTAAATGCTCTTAATCGCCTTAAACCGACTAATTCTCCAGATTGTTCACGTCTAAAGCTGTAACGAGTCAACTCATAGAGTTTGTATGGTAAATTTTTGTATGATAATTGATATTGATTGGCCATTAAGAATTGGCCAAAACATGCGGCAAATCTCAAAAAGAGTTTTTTGCCTTCAGAGTCAATGTTGTATTGTCTTGCAGGAAATCGGTTAAAGTAACTAACCATACTTGGATGTTCGGAATCATACATGATTGGAGTTTCAACTTCATAACCGCCATATTCTTTGACTCTATCAGTAACATATCGTTCAATTAATGATTTAATCAAACGACCATTTGGATAGAATCTCATATTTCCAGAATCTGATGCAGGTTCATAGTCAGATATTCCCATCTTTTTCATCAATGCAACATGGGGAGGAGGTTGGTCTACTTTGCGTATTTTTGCAGATTCATATTTTGCCAAAATTTCTAATTTAGGATATTTTGCAAAATTAAAATCACCAATGTTAGTCATTGTACCATCTGGAGAAAGTATTTTCCAAAAAGAGCGAATTTTAGATTCACCTTCGAGGGCATCAGAAGTTAGTTCTCCATCAGGTTTTGTAGATGCAGAATCTTTTGTGACAACTTTAGAACTTTCTGCAAGTGGATGTCCCTTTACTTGAATTTTGTAAGACTTGGTCCAACCAAATGGAGAATGAGATACTTCCAGTTCAGATGCACCCTCCTCCATCTCGTTAAGTAATTTAATAGCAGTTGATGGTTTTGCAAGATTTGAGCTAAGATGAGCATATGGATATAACAATAGTTTTTTGCATCCAATTTTTTCCATTGATGCTTTAATCTGAGATATTGCATTTTCTGCCACTGAAGAATCATCGCCATCTTCAATTGCAACAAATACCACTACAAGTTCTTCTAATCTTTGAGTTTGGGGGTTTTCAATATCTTCAGCAGATTGTATTTCCTTTTTTGTAGGTGTATACTCGATATTATCACAGTGTAGTTGCAATATACGCATGTTTAGAGATGTTAAATCGGGCATAAATATACGATTCTCAAAAATCGCAATATTGTGAGGGGTTTCTAGAAGATCAGTCAGCCCAGAATTTCTATTGAAATTTATTCAGAATAAATACAAACGACTCATGCAAGGTAGAAAAGATGAGCATAGGCATCAAGAACTACTCAAAGAAAAGAAAGAATTAGAAAAAAATAGACCGCATGGGATTGATGAAATGCGAAGATGGAAGCACTCCATGGGTAAAATTTTACAAGAATTGGAACTATACAACAAGTAGACATCTCAGGCCACATTTTAGATCTAAATTCAAATGTACTATATTGACAAATAAAAACAGACAATGAACCCATCAGATGTTTTTAGGAAAAGGAATTTTTCAAAAGTTAATTTTGAATATGAAGAATTGATTGGAAGGGATTTTTCAGATTCCAACATGAAGGGAGTCAATCTCAAAAATAGAGACATTCACAATGCTGATTTGAGTTGTACGGATCTTAGTGAGGCAGATTTGAGTGGAGCAATATTATTTTATGTAAAAATGCGAGGGGCAGATTTACAACAGACAAATTTGTCTAG
>DAOWGL010000049.1 GCA_030637455.1 Candidatus Nitrosopumilus sp.
TATTTTGAAATTATTAATAATTGTTAAAATAATCATAAAAAAATAAACAGATGTTTCATTTTACCATGATGAAATACTGTCATTTATGATATCTAAACATTTTTTTAATTTCATTTAAAAATAGAATAAAAAATTAACAAATGTTTAGATATTTTCTGAACTGACTTTTATTCTAATTACGTGTTATTATTGTGATGTTTCAACATCAAGTTTTATCAATTAGAGGAAGTGACAAATAATGCCTAAAGCATATGTCATGATTAATTGTGATTTGGGTTCAGAAAAATAAGTTATTGCATCGCTGAAAAAAATCAAAGGAGTAAAAGAAGCACATGGTACGCTTGGTCTGTATGATATTGTTGCACAAATTGAATCTGACAGTGAAGAAAAAGTCAAAGAAATTGCAACTGTGGACATTCGCAACATGCCAAAAATACATTCTACAGTTACTTTGACCCGTTCAGAATCTGGAGAATTATTTCAAACATCCGAAAAATTAATTGGAATGATGCTTGGGCCGAATTTAGCTAAAGCATATGTTGTAATTCATTGTGATAGTGGTGAAGAATATTCCACATTAAAAAATCTCAGTCACATACCTGAAGTAAAAGAAGCAGATGTAGTTTTTGGATTTTATGATGTTATTTGTAAGGTTGAAGCGCCAGATGAAAAAACATTGAACCATGTTCTAACCAAAGCCATTAGATCTTTACCTCACATTAAAACTAGTATGACTCTGAACATACTCAACGAACAAGAGTCTTGAACATCATTGTGTTTTCGATATTCTATGTTTTATGTTTAAATAAAATCCTATACAATTGTTTGATTTCTAGATATAAAACATTACATTTTTAAGGAATTTAATGAGTTTTGTTTAAATATATTTTTACAATATTTACTATGTGGAAACTGCATATGTTCTGATTAATTGTGATTTGGGTTCAGAAGATGATATTCTTGATTCACTAAAGCATATGGATTCTGTAAAAGAAGTTCATGGAACATTTGGAGCATATGACATAATTGCAAAGATAGAAAATGAAAACAAGGATAATCTTAGAGAAACTATTACTTGGAATGTAAGGAAACTCAAACATGTACGTTCTACTCTTACGTTGATGGGAATTGAAGGCCAAAATTAGGAGAATTAATGACAAAAGCTTATGTTTTAATTGTGAATGATTCTGGAAAGGAGGATTTTATAATTTCTAACCTAAAAAATATTTCTAGCATAACAAATGCTTTTGGTGCATTTGGAACATATGATATCATTACAAAACTTGAAACATCTGATGATCAAAAAATTAATCATGACATATCAAATGGAATACGAAAAATTCCAAACATTCGAACTACTTTGACATTATTGGTAGATAAATCTGTAATTTTAAAAATAAATGAACTTGAACAATCTGTATTAGATACCTATATGGCTCAAGCCTTTATTACAATTCATTGTTTAAAATCAAAAGAAAATGCGGTGATACAAAGTCTAAATGAGATTCTAGAAGTTGTGGAGGTTGATATGTTGATTGGAAGTTATGAAATAATTTGTAAAATTGCAGCTCCTACATACAATGATATTTCTGAGATTATTAGTAAAAAGATTAGAAAAATACCTGGAATAAAGTCCACAATAACAATTAACATAATAAATAATCAGGGATTTAGTCGATGATTATATCGAGGAAAATCAATAACTAATCAAATTTAATTTCTGTTTCAAAAATAGGGAAAAAATGAATACATGTACAAAGATCTTTTCCATTACTTTTTGTTTCACGCAAGGTAATACTAACTGTGACAAAAACTGAAAATAAAGTGAAATCCACAAAAGAATCTAATGATGATGAAGATTGGAAACGGTTAGAAAAATGGCATTTTGGTAGAGCGAACTATCCTTGATCTCTTTTTACATCTAACTGCGTCTATTTCTATTCCCAATTTGGTAGGCAAATCCCCGTAGAATCCTTTCTCTTTAATTCTTTAAATGAAATTTATTTATTTTTTGGTATTATTACTGAAATTAAAATTATAACTGAATCTTGCATTTTTCCATTAATGCCTCTTTAATCTCATTGATGTTAAATGGCTTGTATATTGTTGCAGATACATTCAATGTTTCTAATCTATCAGATGTTTCTTGTGTCAAATCAGCTGTTAGTACAATGATTTTGGCATTTGGATCAAATGCATTTATTTTCTCTATTCCCACAAAACCATCTGCAATAGGCATCATAATGTCAGTAAACACCACATCTGGTTTTAGTGATTTGTATAATTCTGCAGATTCATTACCATCAAACCCTCGTCCGACCACATCAAGACCAATAATTTCTAGCAGATCATTTAACGTTGTCACAGTGTTAAGATCATCATCGATTATTATTGCTCTAACTGCCACATTATGAATTTTGAAATATAGAATTTAAACACTTGTGTATTAAAAAATGGATTATTTTCATACCATTTGATTAATTTTTCTAGATCTTAGTTTTTAATCCCACATATACAACATTGACCATATTGCAAAAATGGATCATTTTAATTCCAATCATAGCTATTTCTTTGATATCTTTTGCATTGATTTCTAATTTTGAAATTAACAAAAATGAAAATATTGTAATTCCTCAGGAATCTGTGTCATCTTCTAATTTCATTCCGATCAAAATTGGAACCATTGGAACTAATGCTGTAAAAATTATTACGTCCTTTCAACCTACTGCAGATTACATAACAGAAAAACTGAGTAATGGCGATACAAAGTATGAAGGAAAAATTGTAGTTGTAAAAACTACTGATAAAATGACAACGTTGTTACAAGAGCAGAAAATTGATTTTTATATAGAAAGCCCACTTACTGCTATTTTAATTTCTGAAGAAAGTGATGCCATTCCATTTTTGTATAGGTGGAAAGACAACACATTTCAATATCATTCTGTATTTTTTGTCAAAAGCGACTCTGATATTATCAACTTGAATGATTTATCTGGAAATACCATTGTTTTTGAAGCTCCCGAATCCACATCAGGATATCTTTTGCCAAAGGCACATCTGATTCAAAATGGAATATCTTTTGATACAAATACTGAAAATGATCTAAAATATGTCTTCAGTGGAACTGATGAAACTACATCAACTTGGATTATTGCCGAAATATCTGATATTGGTGTAATGGCAAATATTGATTATGATAAATTACCTGAAATTACAAAATCACAACTTCGAGTAATTGATAGAACCATTGATGTTCCACGTCATTTAGTATTACAGAGATCTGATCTGGATTCTGACATCTCTGAGAATATCAAAACAATACTGCTTAACATGGATAAGGATCTTAATGGAATGGAAATTCTAAAAGAATTCAAAGACACTACAAAGTATACAGAGATTAAAAATAAACAAGA
>DAOWGL010000178.1 GCA_030637455.1 Candidatus Nitrosopumilus sp.
AGCTTTTAGCATTCTGTTTTCTTCTTCTAAGAACATCTGCATTTGAGTTGGATCAGTAATTCTAATTTCTGCACTTAATTCAGTTTTTTCAATTTCTAATGCTGAATTAAGTAATGCAATTTTTGCATTTTCAATTTTTGTAGGCATTCCACTATGAACAATTTCTTTATCCAAAACAATTCCTTTAACAATTTGTGTATCATCAATTGAACCACCGGCTTTCTTTTCTACTTTAATATTTTCAAGGTCAACAGAAAAAGTATCATCTTTCTTTGTTGCAATACTAAGAATAGCATCAACAATAATTTTAGAAAGTAATGAACTATCTTCAGAAATTAATTTTGATTGCATACTGGTTGTGGCGATTTTTAATAGAGATGCTTTATCGTCAGGCTGAATTATTTTTGCCAAGTCTGAGTAAATTTCAAGGGTTTTATCAGCTGCTGCTTGATATCCGTCAATAATGGTTGAAGAATGAACATCTTTGTTTAGAAGATCTTCTGCTCTAGCCAATAATGCTCCTCCAAAAATCACAGAAGAAGTTGTACCATCGCCTACTTCATTATCAACAGTTTTAGAAATTTCAACCATCATTTTGGCTGCAGGGTGTTGAACATCAATTTCTTTTAGAATTGTAGCACCATCGTTTGTAATAGTAACATCACCTAAGGAATCAACTAACATTTTATCAAGACCTCTAGGTCCAAGACTGCTTCTAACTAATTGTGCAACTAGTTTTGCTGCTGCAATATTGTTTTGTTGAGCATCTTTGCCTTTTTGCTGTAATGCACTCTCTTTGAGAACTAAAACAGGTCCATTTGGTCCTTGTTGAATTGATGCCATTTAGATTCAGCTTCAATCCACTGAATCCCCCTTTTTAACATTACTTAGTAGATCGGTGAAATGTAACTGCGTTTTTTCACATCGACAATTCCACCACAAAGAATTCGAACAGAGGGTAGAGCCAAGAATGGTAAGAATAATGGAATCAAATGGGGTCGAGAAAATTTAGAACCTGAATCTACAATAGTATTATTGATTTTTTCAAAATTTGATGAAACTTTTTCAAAAGAATCTGTAGAGAGGATGCCACCAAACTGTAAAGGCAATGAAGCAATAATTTTTCCAGATTTAACTACAACAAGTCCACCTTGATTCTTGATGAGATGATTTGAAGCAATTGCCATATCAGAATCATTTGAACCAATTACGATCATGTCATTTTCATGGAAACTCCATGTTGAAGCAAAAGCACCAATGTCTGCACCAAAATTTTCAAGAAATCCTATAGAATGCTTACCAGTTCCATGAATTCTGTCAAAGGCTGCAACTTTCCAAATGTCAGAATCCAATGAAGCAGAAACATGACCATCTGTGGTATGAAGTTCAGCAGAACCTAACTTTGTAATGATTTCAGTTTGCATATAGATAGTATTTGCAGTTACATCTTTCTTTTTTGATTTTATTACAAAGTCATTTTTAGAGAAATTTTTTAGTTTCACAGTTTTTTTAATCCAAGGTGAAATCATTTGTTTCTTAATTGGAGTAACTATTTGCCCATTTGATACAACTAGTTTGCCTCCGACAAAGACTTTGTTTGGTTTGAATGATTTTAAATCATCAAAAACTAGAATATCTGCTAATTTACCAGGAGCTATACCGCCTAGATCTTTTCCCATATTATAATAATCAAAATTATTCTTTGATGCCATAGTAACTGCATCTATTGGTTTTAGACCAAGATTGATTGATTCTCTAATGCAGTGATCTATATGACCAAATTCAGAAATATCTAAAGGATCAAGACCATCAGAACAAAACATTAAGCGATTAAGATATGTCCCATGAGATAAAACACGTGGGATTATTTCCTTTAAATCACGTCTAATTGAACCCTCTCTGATCATTATCCACATTCCAAGACGTAATCTTTCTAAAACTTGATCAAAATTAATTGGTTCATGACAAGATAAAATTCCAGATGAGACATATGCATTGAGTTTTTTCTCACTTGCTCCAGCAGTATGTCCATTAATTATGCAATCGCATTCCAACATTGATGAAAGTGATTTCATTGTTTTTGGATCACGTGAAGTAACTTTGGTCCAAGAAAAAACTTCTCCCAATCCAAGTACATGAGGGTGTTTGATTGCAGTTTTTTCTTGTGATAATGATAATGATTTACTACTACTAAATTTTGCATCTACTGGAAGACCACCTGGAACTACTTGAAAAATTCTGATAGGAAGATTCTCACCAAGTTTTAAAAATTCTTGAAAGCCTCGATATCCCCCTACACTTACGATATCAATAGGATCAGAAAATAGAGATGTTACACCGCAAAGTAGAGCCTTTTTTGCAAATTCAGATGGCAAAACAAACTGATCAATATGTAAATGCGGATCTGCAAAACCAGGACTAACATATTTTCCCTTTACATCAATTACAATAGTTTTTGGACCAACTGTATGTGTGGCATCTGGACCAACGTACGCAATTCTATCTTTAATAATTGCAATCTGAATCTGTGGAATTATTTCCCGAGTATAGACTGACATTAAATTACAATTTTTTAAAATCAGATCGGCTTTCTTGTCACCCATTGCTACAGAGTTAAGAGATAAGATCGAATTTGCTAGGCTCGAATTCATTTCTTTCAATTGGAATTTGCGCCTATTATAGATTCAATGCTTAAATTACGGTTGAAGAGGTTTTTTTGATATGAACATACCTAAGGTGATCAGAAAGTATTGTGCAAAATGTAATACACATACTGAACAAAAGATCTCCATTTACAAAGCTGGAAAAAGACGTGGTTCTGCTGCTGGTGAACGCCGACATGCAGAGCGTAAAATGGGATATGGTGGACAAAAATTCCCAAAATTAGCAAAACCAGCCAAAGTTACAAAGAAAGTTACTCCTATTATGACATGTACCGTATGCAAAAAGAAATACAATAAAAAAGGCGTTAGAATTAAGAAATTTGAGTTGATAGCAGCATGAAGAAAGATCATATTGAAATTCCAAAACCGTCTAGTAAGTTTCAAAAAGTCAATTGCAATGAATGCGGTGAATTACAAATAGTTTATTCACATGCATCAACTAAAGTAGCATGTAATTCCTGTGGAAATACTATTTCAGAACCAACAGGATCTAAAGCCGAAATCAATGGCAAAATCTCAGGCAGTGCCGAGTAAAGCATAATCCTGTTTCGTATTTAGATTAAAAGCAACTCTCTTATCATCAATTATGAT
>DAOWGL010000134.1 GCA_030637455.1 Candidatus Nitrosopumilus sp.
GTTTCAAAGAAAGGAGGAGTTCCAATGATAGATGCTGAAATGATTGTAAAAATTGGTGCCAAGTTAAGACAAGAATACAAGATGGGGGATTTACCATATGGCCCATCAGTAGGTGATCTGGTGAATTGGGGAAAGATTTGTTCTGATGGCATGTCAATTATGGATGGAGGTAATGAGACGTTAATTCCGATGACCAGTGATGATCCAGAAGTTCAAGATGAAGTACGACATATTGTAAAGAAAGTTATTGAAAGTCATACCGCAGCTAAAAAAAAGGTGTAGTGTAAATGAAAGAAACAGTGCAGACAATTGCACATGAATTGTTCTTTGAGATTTGTGGAGAAAAACCAATTGATATAGACACTTTTTTTTTAGAACAACAGTATTTCCCAAAAATTGATTATGAACCAAGAATGACTGTCTATTTTCCAATGCCTAGACAAATTCAGAGTTTAAACACAATACAAGGATGTGCATTTTCTAATTTAGAAGATTATCAATCTAGCATTTTTTCATTGTTTTTGGCCTCAGTTTGTCATGCGGCAGGACATGCAAAGGTTACAGATTTCAAAAAATATAAAAAATGGATGAAAGGTAAAAATAAAAAACGAGCATATGAAACATTTGAGTTTATTGAAGATGTTCGAGTTAATGAATTTTTAAAAAATGAATTCCCAGAATATTTTACAGAAATTGAAAAAATTAAAGAATATTTTCACAATATTTATGAAAAAAAAGATTTAGAAGACATTAAGAGAAATTCAAAAAAAATATTTTCAGCTAGATTTGTTGAAGACATTAAAAATAAGAGAGAAGAATTGCAGAAAAAAATACTTTGTTTGAATTCTGAAGATGAAGAGTTTATAAAAATTGCAGATGAGATTTACGATTCATCAAATATTTTAACTGATTACAGATTACCTTTTGCAGATCATTATAGTCATCCAAAAAGAATTGAAAAGTGGATTGAAAATATCAATTTGTCAACTGAGGGGAAATTTCTCAATAACGTTGAAAGATTCAATGATGTGTGGTTTGAGCAGTTAAAACGTAGAGCCAAAGTTAGGAAAAAATACGGCGGCATTACAGAGGATCTAGAATTTGACAAGATTGATTTTGCTCCAGAAAATATCGGGGAATATCTTAGACTAAAAAATGCAACTCACTTGTTTTTGAAAAAAATGTCATCACAGATAAAAATGACTCCAAATGTAATGGATGAGGGAATACCTGAAGACATGGGGTTGTTGCAGATGCAAGCAGCCATTCAAGCAGTGGCAGCACAGAACAACAGCATTCAGATTTTTGAGCAGGATGATTATAGGAGAGTTGAAGAAGAGTGGGCAATAGTTGTAGATACCAGTAGCAGTATGAGGTTAAAGTTTGATGAAATGAAGAAATTTGCCATTTGTTTAGGGGAAGCTGCAAATGAAGTTAATTCAAAGAATGGAAAGTGGGGATTTTTTACATTTAACAATAATTTTACGATAGTGAAAGATCATTATGAGAATTTTGATATACATTCAAAATCACGAATTGGAGGTATTGAGATTCAAGGATTGTCATTTATTGCAGATGCAGTAAAATTATGTAGTAGAATTTTAGATAGAGAAAATATTGAGAGGCGGTACATCTTTTTGATTACAGACGGTCAAGCTTTGGGAACTTATGAGGCAGATAAGAAAATGGAGGAAGCAGTTGAATCTGCAAGAAAGAAAGGAATCAGCGTAGTTGCCATAGGTATGCCAACAGGAGTTACAAAGATTTTTTCAATGTGTATGCCTTATGAGGGATTGAGAAAGACAGTGGCTAGATTTCTTGGAGCATATATGAATCTCGCAGGAGACGATATGTAATATGAAAAAATCCAATTATTTGAAATAGATAGACGTCTAGTGAATGATTATAAATACAATATTAGGTTCATCCCAAAATGTGACTATAATTGATGTGTAGAGTCAAAAGGGATAAAAATAAAATAGAATTATAAAATTCACTCCTAAAAGGCATGATACTTTTTACCCTGTAATTCAAAAAAATTACATACGTCATCTGATAACATATTACATATAAATAAAATCAATAAAATGAAAACCAAACTAAGCAAAAAACGTGCAATCAGTACAGTACTTACAACTGTCATCATATTGGTGTCATCAGTGGTACTTGGTTCAGGTGTTGTTTTGTATGGTACCAGTCTTTTCCAAGGCGGTACTCAAACAGAATCAATTACTGTGTCAACTCCACAATTATGGGTACATACTACTGCATCAGACGGTTTAGCTTGGGGCGCAGCAGGCATTAGAAATGTTGGAGATAAAGTGGTCTCAGTAGATAAGATACAAATCAGAGGTGCAGATATTCCATTTACACAATGGTATGCAGATACTTCCGTATCCTCATCACTATTCCAACAAGCACTAAACCATTCAGGTTGGGATGACTCAGCTACATCAGGATTCATCTTCAATAATGTCGTATGTGCACCCGTGACAACACTAGAGTTTGATCTTGGTGCAACAGATGATTTCTGTGCAAACGCAGCTACAGGTCCAGTATCATTAACTCCAGGTCAATCTGCAATCATCTATTTTAAGCTGACAAATGGAACAATATCTGCATTAGACTCTGGTGTGA
>DAOWGL010000169.1 GCA_030637455.1 Candidatus Nitrosopumilus sp.
ATTCTTACAATTCAGATGATGTTAGTTAATGGAAAAACTAAGGAAATTGGTATCATGAGAGCAATTGGAGCCAAAAGAAAAGATATTCTAATAATTTTTATTTTCCAAGGAATAATTATTGGAGCAATTGGAGCATGTGTTGGAACTGCAGCAGGCTTGGGTTATACAGTATATGCAGATGTCACAAAAATGTCATTCAATAACAGCCTCCCTCTTGAAGTAACCTATAACTGGGAAAAAATCATTCAGACTGCTTTGACTTCATTTATTTTGGCAATAATTGCATCACTATACCCGTCTTATAGGGCTACTAAGCGATTACCAGTGGAGGCGATGAGAACTGTCTAAGGTACTTGAAATTAGTAATCTAAGTAAGATTTACGGAGAAGGGGATAGTGAAGTCAAGGCACTTGATAATGCATCTTTTTCAATTAAACAAGGAGAATTTGTTTTAGTTGTTGGTAGTTCAGGTTCTGGAAAATCTACACTACTAAATATGATTGGATTATTAGATTCTCCAACAAATGGACAAATATTCATTGATGGAACAAATACCACATCGCTTGGAGATGATGAAATTTCTTCATTTAGAAATAATAAATTAGGATTTATTTTTCAATTTTCAAACTTACTTTCTGATCTTTCAGTTTTAGAAAATGTATTACTACCAATTCAAATTGGAGGAACAACTGGTACTGCTGAAAAAGACGCTAAGGATTTACTAAAAGCAGTCGGACTTGAAGATCAAATGTATAAACGTGCGAATAAAATATCTGGTGGACAGGCTCAAAGAGTAGCTATTGCAAGAGGGTTAATCAATAAACCATCAATTGTATTAGCAGATGAACCAACTGGTAATCTTGATTCTGTTACTTCAAAAACTATAATACAATTAATGAAATCAATGGCAAAAAAACTCAATCAAACATTCATTATAGTTACACACGAAAGAGAGACCTTTGGTGATGTTGATAGAGTAATTACAATTAAAGATGGTAAAGCTTTTGAAGGTGATCAGCCATCGAAAATGGAGATTACAGTATAATGAATTCTAAAATTATTTTATCATTATTTGTAATTGCACTTTTACCAATTATTTTTGATAATTCTTATGCACAAATTACTTCTGGAGGATTCGGTCAATCACCTTTTGAAAGAGACTTTGGGGATGTCAAATTCTTAGATGCATATTTTGGTACACTAAATAATAAAATTGAAATCGAATCAGGTGATGGTAATGTTCCATTTACTGTTGTATTTGCCAATGTTGGAACACAAGATATTACCGGAATTAGAGGTCAACTATCTTTACCCTTAGGATTTTCAGCATCTGATGGTCCCGGAGCAGTAATTCACGCTGATAGCGATTCTAATTCTTTAGCTGGGGAGAATTTCCATCTTACATTTTTTGTAAATATTGGCAAAAATACACAAATTCAACAATATCCAGGAACTGTAAAAGTTGATTATTCTAGATTAAGAGAGTCTGGAGTTAGAACCGCATTTTCTGATTTTGATTTTAAGGTAACAGGTGATAGTGTGATAAATGTAAAAGCTGTGGAACCATTTCTTACATCTTTACAAACAAATAATGTTGTAATTGAAATTGCTAATGATGGTACTGCACCTATTTCTAGTGTAGATATTGTTGCAACAAATACATCAACAGAACTTGCATCCACATCATCATCAACTACTAATGTAGAAAATGTTGTAATTTTAGAATCAAACTGGGATGTTGGAAATATTGATGCAAAATCAGCAAGATATCTTACTGCAACTATATATGTTCCTGAATCATTAAAAGGTGATACATTACGAATTCCTTTGTCTATTTCATACTATAATGCACATGGTGATCAACATGAGATTTCAAAAATTGTTGATTTTTACATTAAAGGATTAATTGATCTTACTATTTTCAATGTTGATATTATCGAATTATCTGGTACACAAATGGTAATTGGAGAAATAATTAATGAAGGAAATGAAGATGGGTTGTTTGGTTTTGTATCCCTTGATCCTCGTGGAGATTCTAACATCAAGTCAACCACTCAATTCATTGATGAAATTGAGACTGACGCACCTGTACCATTTAATATGCCAATAGAATTTGAAGGCGAACCAAGATATGGTGAACATGATATCACAATTACTGTAAGATACAAAGATAGTACTAGAGATGAGATTTTTCTACCTTATGATACAAAAATCTTAGTTGAAGAACCACTAAATGATAACGAAGAAGGTCCTGACACAACAATGATAATTATTCCAATTATTTTGGTAATAGTAGCTGGACTTTACATAATGCGTAGGCGTAAAAAAGCAGCAATTGAGGCTAGTTGAAGATATAATTTTAAATCTAAAACGGAGAAATAAGGAATAATAAATTGAGATTAATAATTATCATTCTCATTGCAGTTTTATCTACTGGAAGTATAGTAATTTTATTAGGCTTTCTAACTTCTGAAGAATACATTGATGTTCCTGAAATTACTAATCAATATGATCAATTACAATCATACAAAAATGAATTAGAAAAAATTAATCAACAAAATCAAAAAATTCTAAATGAATTAGAAAAAATTAATCAACAAAATCAAAAAACTCTAAATGATTTAGAAGATCAAATTAAAAATTCGGATGATGTTCATATAGATCAAATTAATGATGAGATTGAAGTAATAAAACGTGTAATTGAAGAAAATAAAGCAGAATTAGAACAAGTAATTACAAAATTGTCTCAAATGGAATCTGATCCATAGTAAAATCAATTTCCATTTTTGGGAAATTTAGATTATGATTATATCATATTTTAAGGAGATAATATTGGGTATGACAAAGGGCATTTTTCTCTTTCTAGCAGGTAGTATTGTAGGGTTTATCACAACACCATTACTGTAAATTCTAAAAATTTTCCTAAATTCATATAGTTATTTGCAATAAAATTTTCATTGGAAATACATCAAAAATTAACAATTTTAGGAGTAATTTTGTTAGTTGTAACTTTTTTAATTAATTTTTATCATCAAGATACTCATCCTGGTGTTGGATTCAACTATGCATATGTTACTGGAGTTTTGATGTTAGTAGCATTTTCAATTAGTTTTGTAATGTTTACAAAAAATCAACTATAGACATCTTAATTTCAATATGTAATAGATGGTGTAAGGTCTTTTGTAAGAAAAGCCTCCATCCTATCTATTTGAATTGAATTAATTTTATTTGAATAAAAAATACACGTAGAAATTATCAGTGAGATCTAAATACTATTCCACAATATTTTGTTTAGTCATCACCAAATAACAAATCGTTTTTGGTCTTAGACTGTTCATATTTTTGACCGTAAGATTATAAGCAATTACTGGTTCTTGCGATTATGCCTGGCGATGAGATTGAAGTACCAAAAGAATTACGAGAATTCATGCTAGAAAATGCTGAAGAAACAATTCTTGGACAAAAAAATGGTGCAGACATACAATATCGTTATGGAAATTTACACATCAGAGAATACGGTGATAAATTTTTAGTTCATAATGACAAAATTGATCCACGTAAAGATCCAATGGGACATTTAGTTTATGATGCTCCTGAAGTTTTAATTGGTTTGGCATGTGCAATTTTTGGTGGTTCACAAATAGCAAGAAAAATCACAAATAATAATTCTAAAAAATTAACAGTAACCTCAGGGTTAATCGCTTCAATAATTTCTGGATATATTGGATATTTAGCCACTAAGAAAATTAAAAATTATTTGGAGTAATCATATGTCTACTGTCAGAACTATCCAGGTACTCTTTAAACTCCTTCCATCTATTCTTGCATTACGCAAAGATAGAAAAAAATGGATAAATCAAGAAAAAAACCAAATTGATTCCGAACAATTTAGAAAAAATGCACGAAAAGTGCTCAACACTTTCATTTCTTTAGGTCCTGTATACATAAAATTAGGACAATGGCTTTCTTCACGAGCAGATATTTTACCACAACCATATTTGGAAGAACTCTCAAAACTTCAAGACAGTGTCCCATCTGCCCCCTTTGATCAAGTTAAACCAATAATTGAAAAAGATCTTGGTCCTATTGATAAAAAATTTGATAGTATCGATCCTAATTCTATATCTGGTGCTTCATTAGGTCAAGTTTATCGTGGAACTATTTCTGGTCAACAGATCGTTGTCAAAGTTAAAAGACCTGGTATTGAAAAAGTTGTAGCAAAAGATCTCCAAGTTCTAAAAAAAGTTCTTCCGCTTGCATTGAGATTTGTTGATCCAAATTTACGTTATTCAGCAAAAGCAATGCTTTCTCAATTTATTGAAACAATTCATGAAGAAATGGATTACAAAAATGAACTACAGAATCTTAAAAGAATCAAAGAGGATATGGCAGGATCAACCAATGTAATTATACCATCAGTTTATGATGATTATTCATCAAAAAATGTACTAACTATGGAATATTTGCCTGGAATTAAGGTCACAAATGTTCAAGCCTTAGATGAAAAAGGAATTGATAGAGAACAGCTTGTAATTGATGTCCACAAAGTATTTTTCACAATGCTTCTCAAACATTCAGTTTTTCATGCAGATCCACACCCTGGAAACATTTCCGTAACTGATGATGGAAAACTCATTTTGTATGACTATGGAATGGTAGGACGAATAAACAATGAAACACGATTCAAACTGATTAGGCTGTATCTGGCACTAATTGAAAGAAATCCTCCTAGAGTAGTAAATGCAATGAATGATCTTTCAATGCTAACTCCTGGTTACAACAGAGAGGTAATTGAAAAAGGAATTGAACTTTCAATTCGTGCAATGCATGGAAACAAACCTGATGAAATGGAAGTTCAAAGTTTGATGGAGCTTGCAAATCAAACAATGAGTAAATTCCCATTTGTATTGCCAAAGAATTTAGCTTTGTATATGAGAATGGCATCAATCATTGAGGGAATTTACAAAACTCATGATGTTGATTTTAAATTTGTCAAAGTTTTAAAAAATATTTTACAAGAAGAAAATCTCATTCCCCGAGCATATGTTGAAGAATTAAAAATTTCATTTGATAATTTCTCAAAATCAATTGATTCTGCACTTAGAATTGGACCTGAGATGAAAAAACTCATGGATGAGGTTCAAATCTATATGAAGAAAGGAAGACCTATGGTTTTAATCAGTGGAAGCATATTTGCATCTGCAACTTTTCTTGGTTCTGTATTTTTATTTCAATCAAATGAATTACTTGGGTTACTTGGTATAGTAAGTTCTGGTTTGATTATGGCAGCATCAGGATTTTTTAGAAAATATTAGATTATTCTATTGGAATATCTTTTCCTTTTTTAGTAACAGGGATAATTAATGTGAGAATTCCATTTTCATATTTTGCAGATTCAATTTTTTCTTCACCTTGCTTAATTTCTATAGGAAGTCTAATTTTTTTATCTATTACATTTGGTCTTTGATTTGATATTAAAAATTTAGATTCTTTTTCATTAATTGTTTTTTTTGCATTGATGGAAAGAATATCCCCACATAGTGATAATTCAATTTCGTTTTTTGTAAATCCAGGAATGTCAATTATAATTTTCAGATTTTCGTCATTGAGATACATATCCATTGGTGGTAAAACAAATTCATAGAATTCTCTTGATTTGTTTCCAATCTCTTTGATTACATCTTTTACAAGTCCCATTTTGTGTTATGTGCTCAATTTTTAGTTATAAATCTTGATAGATTTTTAATCAATAAATTTCTCAGTTTTGGTATCTCATGATTATTGTAATTGAAGGTGGAGATCAGGCAGGAAAGTTAACACAATCCATTCTATTAGAAAAAGCTCTTAAAAAACGAAAAATCAAAACAAAACTATTTCATTTCCCTGACTATGAAACCCCAATTGGTAAAGAAATTAGAAAATATTTAGATGGAAAAAGAAAATTTCCACCTCAAGTAATTCATTGTCTCTTGGCTGCTAATAGATGGGAAAAACTTGATACAATTTTAGCAGCTGAGGAAAAAAACTCTGTTTTAATTATGAATAGATATTATCATTCTAACTTAGTTTATGGATTAGCAAATGGTTTGAAGCAAAAATGGCTTGAGAGCCTTGATGAAGGTCTTCCAAAGGCTGATCTTGTTATTTTACTTGATGTTACTCAGAAAGAATCATTTTCAAGAACTCCACGAAATAAAATTGGAGGAAAGAAAATGAAACGAGACAAGTTTGAAAAAAATAAAGAATTTTCAACAAAGATTTCCAATCTTTATAGAACTGTTGGTAAGAAAAAACATTGGAAAATAATTGATGCTACTATGTCTAAAGAGAAAGTCCATGAGGAAATTTTAAAAATATTTTCAAAGAAATTAGGAATATGAAAAAAAATTATCTAGATATTATTGATCCAATTCATGATTTTATTCGTGTTTATGATTATGAACTTCCAATAATTGATAATCCACTTTTTCAAAGATTAAGACGAATCAAACAACTATCTGGTGCTCATTTGACATATCCTTCTGCTCAACATAGTAGATTTGAGCATTCTCTAGGAGTTATGCACATTGCTAGTCAAGCTGGTTTTGCATTAAATGAAAAAGGATTTTTAAATTCTGATGATATTCAATTATTACGCATTGCAGGATTGTTACACGATATTGGTCATGGTCCATTTTCTCATTTGTTTGAAGAAGTAATACAAGAAAAAAAAATCTCACATGAAGATTATGGAAAAAAAATCATTCTAGAATCTGAAATTGGTGATATATTGTCAAAAACAGGATTTGATAAAAAACTAATTACTAAAATTGCATTTGGGGAATCAAAATTCCAATATCTAAATGAAATTGTTTCAGGAGCTTTGAGTGCAGATATGATGGATTACTTACTAAGAGATGGTTATTTTACTGGAGCAGAACATGCAAAAATAGATCATAAAAGAATTACACAATCCCTTGATATTCATAAAAATAAACTTGCCCTGGAGCGTTCAGCACTTTACTCTTTTGAATCAATGATGCATTCAAGATATCAAATGTTCAAAGCTGTATATTTTCATAAAACTGTACGCGCAGCAGAGGTAATGCTTATTGAAGCATTAAGATTATCTGATGATGAATTTGGTTTTACATCTTTTAATCTAAATGAATTCGTTAAACTAACTGATGAATATGTTCTATCATCGTTGATCACATCCAAATCCTCCAAACTCAAACGAGCAAGGCAATTTGCAGAAGACTATCAAAATCGTAAATTGTTAAAATGTGTATATGAGAGAATTCTTACAAATCAAACAAATTTGAAGAAAACAAGAACAAATGAACTTAGAATTGAAATTTCTAAAAAATCCAAAGTTGATGAAAATGAAATTTTTGTAGATAGTTCTGTTACTCCATCTATTCCACTTGCCCCATCAAAAAACGAGTCAAAATCAATCATTTTGATAACTAATGAGGGTGCAAAATCTTCAGCAAAAGAAATGCCAATTTCTGATATACCCGTGGTTTCAGCGATTTCTGGGTTCATGAATATACTTAGAATATACACACATCAAAAGAACAGAAAAAAAGTTGAAATTGCCGCAAAATCAATCCTTGGTGAGCTAAAATGAAAAAACGAATTGTAATCAAATTATCTGGACGAGTTTTTGGCATGGATAACGTCAAAGTCCTAAAAGATTATGCTGCATTTCTAGTAAAAATTAGTAAATTTTGTCAACCTATTGTAATTGCTGGTGGTGGTAATATTGCTCGACATTACATATCTCATGCAAGATCTTCTGGAGCAGATGAATCTACACTTGATGAATTAGGAATTGAAATTTCAAGACTCAATGCAAAATTATTGATTTATGCTCTAAAAAATAAAGCATATTCACATCCACCAACTACTTTACAAGAAGTAAGACATGCAGTAGATGATGGATTAATTGTAGTAGCAGGAGGTCTTCATCCTGGTCAAAGCACTAATGGCACTGCAGCATTGATCGCAGAAAAAATCAAAGCTGAACAGTTTCTTAATGCAACTGATGTTGATGGAGTTTATGATATGGATCCTAACAAATTCAAAAAAGCAAAAAAATTCAAACGAATAGAATTGAAGAATTTGAAAAATATGTTAGTTCATGAAGATTCTATAGCTGGTGGATATGATTTGATGGATATTGTTGCCCTCAAAATTATTGAGCGTTCAAAAATTAAAACAAGAATTTTGAAATCAGATATAAAAATTATTGAAAAGGCAATAAAAGGTGGTGACGTTGGCACAGAAATTATTCTTCCTTCAAAATAATCAATTAGAAGAATCGTTTTGAATTGTAGGTCTTGTTTGAGACCATATTTGAATATCCTTTTTTGGATATTCGGAAATTCCAGTATCTCGTAGTTTCTTGTAAATTGATAAGGCTTCTTCTCTCTCCACAGCCTTGGATTGAGCCTTGGTAAATCCATCTTTATCTACAATTACGGCAACATGACCATCTTCAGAATTAATCACTGCAGTAAATTCTTCTTCTCCGACAGGATAAAATTTTCCATCAATCTTTTTTGTAGTCAATGTTAACATGCCAAATCCAGCAGCTTCAAACATTTTCATTTGTGATTTACCTGCCCTTTGTTTTCCTTGTTGTACGGCTTGAAAATACTGCATAATTTTTTCTTCCTGCAATGGTATAATAACTATCTCAACATTTAAGACATCAAGAGGAAATGCAAAAACTATGAATCCTAAAATTTTTGTTGGTATAGCAATTGCTGCACTTGCTGCAATTTTAGGCGGGATTCTTTTAACAGGGCCTACGATTACCATACCTTCTCAAGACAATCCTGGAACTCAAGGTAATCTAGGAGTTAAAGCCATCCAAATTGAATTAGATAATATTTCTGTTGAAAGAGTTTCAGAAAGAACAGCTACAATTGATATTGCATTTAAAATCTCTAATCCTAATCCACGTGCTGTTATTGTCCAAACAATGGATTATCAATTATTTGAAACAAATTACTCTGACTCTGAACAAATTACTGGTGGTGAAATTGGAAGTAGACCTACAGGAATGGTTGAATTTGGATCAAATTACTATACCCTTCTTGGTGAAAATTCAATCATTCTAAAGGAAACTATTGAATTGAAAGGTTCTGAAAATACTTCTGAATTATGGAAAGTTCTTAGATCTGATGATCAATCTTGGAGAGTTTCTGGTACTGTCTTTTACAATCTAAGTTCAATGACTAGTGGTCAAGAAAATACACTTAACTTTGAATTTACAAATTAAACTTGATAGTATCACAAAATCTTAAAATTATGATAGTATGTTTTTAGAGGAAAAATATTGGCAAAGTTATAAAAGTCCGTTTCATTGTTTTTTATCAAATGGCAGAAGCAGGTATGGCCGCATTTGGCGCAGCAGCAGGAGTCGCAATTGCACTCGCAGTAGTGTGTTTCGCTCTACGTGGTAAAGGACATCCGGAACCACTCGATTAAACAAAGGAATTTTTCCTTTACAACATTTTTCTAATCTTTCACTAATCTTTCTTGCCAAATCCTAACATTTCTGCTAGGTCTAATTGTTTAGCATTCTTCTTTTTCATGAAACATCTTTCATAATACTGACAATCAGAGCATTCAGTTGATGGCTCTAAAATAGGAGTTTTTTGTTCTTTTAGAAGATCATTTAGAACTCGAACTCTTCGAATAATTTCCTCAAACATCTTTTTGTTTCGTGAAATTGAAAACGATGTCTCTTTTCTATCTCCAGTAATGTATATGATAATCCCATCTGGTTTGTCATAAATCCACATACATGCATTAAGATAAAGAACATCATTTGCCAGGGGGTTTTCTAACTCTGTTGTTGTTCCCCTGAATAAGAAAATAGAATCGTCAATAAGCATGTCAACTTGACCCTTTAGTTTGACATCATCAATGTCAAATTCCTTTGGATCACTTCCATATTGTAATTTCCTAAGTAATCCTGAAAGAAGTTCATTGAATCCTTTTCTCTGAACTTCTTGAGGATCTATTCTATCATAATATGACCTTCTTAGGCATTGTACTGCCTCATGTAGATGTATAGTCTGAATATTTGCTGAATCAATTTTAATTTCTAATTCTTTTCCAATAGAGTTTATTGCATTTTCAACAATACTTCGAAAATCCCTATCTCCCATCATGATGAATTATTTCATTACTATGATCACTTATAGTTTAGCTCAAAATTTGAGTTAAAAATTTTGAAATTTTGCCTGAAAATGCTAAAATAACAAAATGCATGGCAAATCCTAGAATTGCACCTACGGCAAGATTCCCTGTTCCAAAATATATTCCTAAAAATATCGCTAATGGGGGTATTGAAAAAATCATTGCTAAAAATGTACTAACCCAAATAGTATTGATTAATGTCTCTGTAGAAATATTTTGTTTTTTCTTTGGGAATTTAATCATTTTAAAAACTATTCTTTTACAATTAGTTTTGACATTGTGATATCAGTAGCAATTTTTTGCTCAACTGCATAAGCAATTGCTGCTAAATTCCTTACTTCAAAAGCTGTTAATTTTGTAATTCCTATAATTGTAGCAAAACTGAACATTTTACTAAATGATCTTACTGATGAATTGTAAAGTGCCATCTCAAATGATCTTTCAAATTGAGCTACAGCATCTAATTCGTTTTCAACATCAGGAACTAAATTCTTATATTTTGTATTTGATAATTCAGCAAATGCATCTCTAATTGTTGCAGATGCCATCATTCTTTGAAGTAATTCTTTAGGAACTGATGGGGTTTGTGAAACAATCAAATCTTCAATTTGTGAATCATCTAATCCCCAGAATTTTCCTCTGATAACACTAAGGAGATTGTAAAAGTCAACATCCATTCCAACTAATTTTATCACTTCTCGGTCTCTGGTATTTTTTAAAGCACGTCCTAATTGTTTATACAAAATTTTATCAAAATATATGTCAAAAACTTGAAGATTTTTTGTTTCATTATACAAAGAAGCTGCTTTTGAAATTTCATCACTAAATTGAACTGAATTTAAACTTGCAACTGTTTCTTCTAAATCTTTTGAAACTAATGCTTTGATAATTACATCTCTCTGTTTGATTAATTCTTCTGCACGAAGATTAATGTGAGTTTCAATTTCTTCTTGAGACTTTCCTAAAACTTTACCTTTGAGAATTTGTTTTAAGTTTGAAATAATAAATTTCATATAATATGCATCTAAAATATCTGAATCTCCTGCCGTCTTTGCAATTGAATAATGAACTTCTGCTAAATGACCTCTTAAACCAGATTCAATGCTTTGAGAAGTATATGGCTTTTGTACATTAGAAATTGCATCACCATAAATTGTATTTTTGATTCTAGTCATTAATTCTTCAAGATCTCTTGATTCTGCCAAAGTCTGCAAATCGGCCTTTTTTAGTAATTTTCCCCTTTGACTGTATGATTTTACAGAGGCATAGACATTCTTACCCATTAAAAAAACGTGATGAGTAACCGATTTTAATGTTTGGCGATATTACTGCCCATCTGGAATAATTTTATTTAGAAAATTCAATGCCTCATCTTTTTCTTGTTTAGAAAATTTCAAAAATACATCTAAAATCTCTTTTTGGATAATTAATGATTCATCTGGAATTTGGCTTAATTTTGAAAGATTAAATGGCAATAATTTATCGATCTTATTCTCACAAAATGCCTTTACATATTTCTTAAATATTGAATGAGTAAAATTTGGACTAGATTCCAATAGACTGGAGAGAACCTCTTTGAATTCTTTTTCATCAGAATCAGCCATCGAAAAAAATTCTTTCATGAGTTTTTCTTTATTTTTGACTTCAGTAATTGATAATGCAACCAAGATTCCTTTTTTTGTTAAATGATAATATGGAATTCCTTTCTCCTGTAATGCTTTTGGACCTCGTTTCAAAGGTAATCTTCCGTCTTCTTCTGCGATACCAATAGGAAGCAAGATCTCATCTAGATCTCGAAATATTCCTGAGTAGATGTTTTTCCATGCAATATTTGCTTTTTTTGCTATTCTTTGAGATATCCCAGTTCTAGTTCTTTCTGCAGGATTTGCATTGCTTCCAAGTATTGTGATGATCGCTCTTTGTCTATTTGCTTCTCCAGTAAGTTCATCACCTTTTGTCTTGAATGTGTCAAAAATTGCTAATTTCGTATTGGATTTGACCTTCATTTAATCACCTTTATCATAATATTCATCTTTTATGTTACTATCAGAATATACTAAAATATAATTATTTACTTTTTTATATGTTTTCTAGTCTCCAACCCTTAAATAATTTTTAATTTCGATTAATTTAATGAATTCTAGGAACTACAAGTATGCTCTATTACTTGTAGCCGCAGTATCTATCACAGCAGTTGGTGCTATGTCTCAGGCATATGCACAAAGTGTTGATGATGGTATGGATGGATATGTCAAAGGAACCAGTGGAATTTACACTGGCAATCCTAACGAATGTTGGTATGAAGAAGATGGCAGCATGCTACCTTGTAAAATTGATACAGGTGATACAGCATGGATGCTTACAGCAACATCTTTGGTACTCTTCATGTCCCCAGGTGTCGGCTTCTTTTATGGCGGTTTAGCCAGATCAAAGAACGTCGTCAATGTACTTGGTATGACCTTAATCGTAATGGGTCTAATGTCAGTACAATGGGTTCTATGGGGTTATTCACTAGCATTTGGCGGAATTGATTCAGATGCAAACATGTTCATGGGAAATCTCGATTATGTCGGATTTAACATGGTATCACCATACGCACCATTAGGTGAAGCAGGTCCATGTGCAGACACATGGTCAGCAGCTTACCAGATGAATGCAATGGTTGAAGGAGATGTTTGTAGTCAAGGTTGGCCTGGTACAGTACCTCACCAACTATTTGCAATGTTCCAAGCAACATTTGCAATCATCACACCAGTTCTAATTATTGGTGGATTAATTGACAGAATCAAATTCAGCGCATTAATCATATTCGTTCTCTTATGGGGAACCTTCGTTTATGATCCAATAGCACATTGGGTCTGGGGAGGCGGATACATAGGAGGAGGTGCAATTGATCTCGATCCAGAACTATCACCATCGTACGCTTTAGACTTTGCAGGTGGTACTGTAGTACACATTTCTTCAGGATTTGCTGCATTGGCAGGAGCCTTAGTCCTTGGCAGAAGACTTGGATATGGCAAAGTGCCAATGGAACCACACAATATCCCAATGGTAGTCCTCGGAGCAGGAATACTCTGGTTTGGATGGTTTGGTTTCAACGCAGGAAGTGAAGTTATGGTAGACGGCATTACCGTCAGCGCATGGACTGTTACAAATACAGCAACTGGTATGGCTGCAGTAACTTGGGTGCTCATGTCTTGGGCACATACAGGAAAACCAAGTATTGTTGGAGCTGCATCAGGAGCAGTAGCAGGATTGGTAGCAATCACACCCGCTTCAGGTTGGGTAGGTCCAATGGCTGCGATTATAATCGGTATTGCAGCTGGTACAGTTTGTTATGCATGTATCGCATTCAAGAGTGCACGCAAATGGGACGACGCATTAGATGTATGGGGAGTACACGGAATGGGTGGTCTTACAGGTGCAATTTTGACTGGTACATTAGCTAGTCCACACATTTGGGATACTGGAGACGGTATCGGTGCATGGACTGGTACAGCAGAAGGAATGGAACAGCAAGCAATCAGCATCATCGGTGCTGCAATATCAGTAGGCTATGCCTTTGGTGTTACAATTGTAATCCTTAAAGTAATGGATGCCGTATGGCCGGGCGGAATCAGAGTCACTCCAAAAGAAGAGGAGATTGGTCTCGATTTGGCACAGCATGGCGAAAGAGCATACGTAAACGAATAGAAAAAAACCCTTTTTTCTTCTTTTTATTTTAATCCAAATCAATTTACATTTGATCATTTTATCCAAATCATGTTAATCTCTGCAACTGAACTCAATTCTATTCTAAATGATCCAAATGTCATAATTGCTGATACTCGTTCTTTCAAAGAATACTTTGAAGGCCATATTCCAGGAGCCGTCCATTTGGATCTATTTGCATTTCATTGGATTGATACCACTCAAGAAGGGATTGAAAATTTCAATAATCAAACACAAAATCTTTTTTCATTTCTTGGTGTGACACCAGAAAAGAAAATTGTATTTTATGATTCTGTTTCTGGGATGTTAGCAGCAAGAGGTGTTTGGATGCTGATGTATTTTTCACATGAGAATGTTTCAATGCTTGATGGTGGAATAACAAAATGGAAAAAAGAGAATTTTTCTCTTGAGACAAAACCAAATGGTTTCAAACCATCCACATTTTCAGGAAAAATAAATCCAGATATTATTTCAGGATTTGAATACATTAGAGATAATCTAGATAATCTAAAAATCCTTGATGCTCGCTCTATTGGAGAATATGATGGAACTATAGTACGTGCAGCACAATCTGGTCATATTCCAAATGCTATCAATATTGATTGGAATCAAAATCTCAATGAGGATGGGACTTTCAAAAATGATGATGAATTATCTCAAATGTATGATTATCCAAAAGACTCTGAAATCGTTACTTATTGTCAGGGGGCATACAGGGCCGCCAACTCCTTTTTGGTTTTAAAAAAATTAGGATTTGAAAATGTTCGAGTTTATCTGGGTTCTTGGGGTGAATGGGGTAACAAACCTGAATTATCTGTGGAAAAATAAATCCCCAATTTGGTGGGTGAATCCACGTGGGCTCATTTTAGCACAATAAATCATGTGAATTTTTTTTCGTGTTTTGTGCAAAATCACAATCTATGGAGATAATGAATTAAAATCTGATAATATGATATGACTAATTCTGATTGTGAACATTATTGGGCTCCAAATGGGTCTTATTTTTGCGTTCATTGTGGAACAGATATTCAGAAACAATAATTTTACAAAATTCTATTCTGAAAGAAAGTCTTTAGCCTCAAAAAACCCTGTTAATTCCTTTGAAAGCTGTTCAGAGAATAATCCAAATAATTCAAAATCAAGATGATTCATTTTTTTCTTGCTAAACATTGCGACTACAGCAACTGCCTTTCCTTTGTAAGATAATGGATAACCTACAAATGATTTCAGTTTCTCTTTTTTAGCCCAATCATGTATTTTGATTCGTGGATCATTAACTACATCGTTTGAAACTACAGGCTTGTTGGTTTTTGCAATATGTCCTATTTTTAATGAATTTATTGATACTTTTGAAAAACTACCATCAATTTTTGTATATTTCCCAGCACTAAATTTAAGAATTAATTCTTTTCTTTGTTTATCTACAAACCAAATTCGTGCAAAAGATGCGCCAAAATATTTCACAATACATTCAACAATTTCTTGGAATCTATCATTTATGTTATCATATTTTTTTAGTGATTCTAAAATTTCATAAATCCTTCTTTTTCTTTCTTTTGTTTCCTGTTCATCATATATCATATATGGAGATGATTTTATCGTGTTTGATTCATAGGATCGAAAGTCAGAAATTAACTCACCAAATCTATTTAGGAAATTATTTGTTTCAAGATCATATTGCTCAATAGAATCAAAAACAAAATGGCATATCCAATCATAATCTCCACTTAACCTACTAGAAAATGTACAAAACTGTGCATCAACAACATAATTTGTTAATCGTTCAATTAGATCAGGAGTGTCTTTAGTAAATTTAAATTTCAAAACTATAGTCCGATTAATTTTTTCGGATAAAATATTGGGATTTAAAATTGCAGAGTAACCTAGTATGACATTATTTTTTTCTAATTTTTGTAAACGATGTCTAATTCCTCTATCGGTAATATTATGTCCCAAGGCATCAAGTATCTTTTGCAACTCTTGTGAAGACATTCTTGCATTTTTACCCAGTTGTGATAAGATGATTCTGTCTACTTCGTCGACCAACAAATTTTATTATTTGAACAATCTAATATCCATTTCCAATCTGGACATTTTTAGATAGATTTTCTCTTTTTAGCCTATTATTCATGTCCAATCTGGACAATTTTCAATAAAAATCAGTCCAGCCACCCTATGTACTATTTCTTATTATATTACATCATGACAACACAACAAACACAAAACCAAACAATGGGAACCTACGGAATCTATGGTACTCATACTACTGAAGCATGCCCACTTTTTAATGAGGAGAACAAAAAGTTGCTTTTACAGGTAGCATCTACCTTTGAACAAGATGCAAACGCAAAAGGAATCAAGGTCATTTCAATGTATCACTCTGGCTTAGAGCATACATTTGAATGGATAGTTGAAGCACCTGGTGCACACGCAATTCAGGATCTTATGGTAGAAACTAAAGTTGCAAAATTTAATTCAACAAAAATTGTTCCATTAAGAACAACACAGAATGTAGTGGAGTATCTCCAAAATCAATAAAGTGATGAAAATGATGCGAACTCCCTCCTTTTTCTTTTTTAGAACAAACTCTAAAAATAAACA
>DAOWGL010000157.1 GCA_030637455.1 Candidatus Nitrosopumilus sp.
GCCTTGAAATGGGGCTATTCGTCTAGACTGGAGCCAACAGATCTACTACCTTTATAATTAAAATAAAAATTGCAATTTCATGGAAGGAATCATTTCATTTGGAAACAAAAGGAGTTATGAAGACTTTAAGAAACAAATTCCAACTCCAGTATTATCATTATTTGATTCAATTAGAGAATTTTGCTTTTCTTTAGGTGATAAAGTAATTGAAGATGTACGAATGCACAGAGTGGTTTTTTGTAAATCAATGACATTCAGATGGTTTGTAGATGTTGAACCAGAAAGAGAAGGAGTCATTATAAAAATTCAGAAAAACAGAAAAGACCCAATCCAAATTATTCAAGTAAAAATAGACCAAGAAATTTTAGAAATAAGTCAAATCATTAAAGATGCATTTGAAGAAATTCACTAGTACAATACATCAAATTTTGAGAATTCTTCAATAAATTTTTCATTACGTATATCTACATCCTCAACTCTTGCATTAGCAGGACCACCATGAGCCCATTCAATTCATCGGTTAATTTTTTCTCCTTCACCTTCTAAAACAGCTTCTACTCTACCATCTTTGAGATCTTTTACCCAACCAAAAACATCATTTTTCTTTGCCATTACTTTCAGTGTTTGACGGAAAAAAACACCTTGTACCTTTCCAGTTACAAAAAGTCTAACACGTTGTTTTGACACGAAAATAATAATTCACAGAGCTATTAATCAATTTTAGGTTAAAAGAAAAACTACTTTCTTTCTTTAATTCTAGCTCTACCAGTCTTTCTTGCAGCAATACTACCTACCTTTGCACCAGGAGGAGCATCTCTTGAAACTGTGGAACTTTGTCCAACGTGTTGATGTCTACCACCACCGTGTGGGTGTACATATGCTGCTTGAGCAACACCTCTTACAATCGGATATTTCTTTCCTTTAGCTTTAAAACTACGCCACTTGTTACCTGCACTCATAAAGTGTCGTTCACTTGCTCCACCACCAGCTAGAGTACCAATCATAGCTCTGTTTTTAGGATTAAGAGTAGCAAACTTTCCAGATGGAAGTTTAACTGTCACACCATCATCACCATGAGAAAATATGGTTGCATCAGTACCTGCTGATTTAACAATAGCACCACCATCACCAAAATGTTTTTCAATATTACATACAATTGTGCCATCAGGAATATTTTGAACACTGATGACATTTCCTTTTTTAATTTCTGATTTTAATCCAAATTGTAAAGTTCCACCCACTGTAGTTCCAAGAACTGCTGGTACAAATGAAACAGAGCCATCTTCAAATCTAATTTTAGATAATGGAGCTTCTCTTCCACGTTCATGAACTAGATCGATGATTTCACCTGTATGTTGTTCAGATAGTGGAAAACGTGGATAATTTGCTTTTGCGCCTACTTTACCAGTAGATGTAGATCTAAATTGATTGCCTCCACGGCCTCGTCTTCGTACTAATGGTCTTTTACCCAAGTTGATCGTTTCCGACACAAAGAGAATTTTAAGCTTGTGGTGTGACCTGTCAGTTTTACCTGTTAGTTTTGGAAATTACCACAAAGGTATAAAAATTAGAATTGAGGTCATTGAGTATGAGTCAAAATGCCCTTTCTCTCAAAGTTCTAGAAGCATATACAAGAGATGTAGGAAGAGGAGTAGCAAGAATTGATTATGATTCTATGGATACATTAAATGCCTCAACAGGTGACGTTATTGAAATTAAAGGTAAAAGAAGAACAGTAGCAAAATGTCTTCCACTTTCTCCTTCAGATGAAGGTAAAGGAATTATCAGAATTGATGGACTAGGACGAAATAATTCAGGAATAGCAATTGGAGATACAATATCAGTTAGGAAAATAAAAGCAGTTGCTGCAGAAAAAGTAGTAGTTGCACCACTTGAAGCAATTCCTCCAATTGATGAAAGATATCTTGCAGATGCTTTAGAGAGTGTTCCTTTGATTAAAGGTGATAATGTGATGGTTCCATACTTTGGTGGACGTTTAACTTTTCAAGTTATTGGAGTTAATCCTGCAGCTGATGCTGTTTTAGTAACTCAAAAAACTGTTTTCCATATTGCAGAAAAAGGAGAAACATTACGTGGAGTTCCTCAAGTAACCTATGAAGACATTGGTGGAATTTCAAATGAAATTAAAAAAGTTAGAGAGATGATTGAACTTCCATTAAGACATCCTGAAATCTTTGAAAAATTAGGAATTGAAGCTCCAAAAGGTGTGTTATTGTATGGCCCACCAGGTACTGGTAAGACACTACTTGCAAAAGCAGTAGCAAATGAAAGTCAAGCTCATTTCATCAGCATCTCAGGTCCTGAAATTATGAGTAAATTTTATGGTGAAAGTGAAGCAAGATTAAGAGAAATTTTCAAAGAAGCAAGAGAAAAAGCTCCATCAATTATCTTTGTTGATGAAATTGATTCTATTGCTCCAAAAAGAGAAGAAGTTACAGGAGAAGTCGAACGAAGAGTTGTTTCTCAAATGTTATCATTAATGGATGGATTAGAAGCAAGAGGAAAAGTTATTGTCATTGCAGCAACTAATAGACCAAATGCAATTGATCCTGCACTTAGAAGACCAGGAAGATTTGATAGAGAAATTGAGATTAAAGTTCCAGATAAAAAAGGAAGAAGTGACATTCTTGCAATTCACAGTAGAAACATGCCATTAGCAGAAGATGTTGACATGAAAAAAATATCATCAGTCAGTCACGGATATGTTGGTGCAGATTTAGAATATCTCTGTAAGGAAGCTGCAATGAAATGTTTGAGAAGATTATTACCTGTTTTGAATTTAGAGGAAGAAAAACTTCCACCAGAGACTTTGGATAAACTAATTGTAAATCATGAAGATTTCCAGAAAGCCTTGATTGAAGTAACACCATCAGGAATGCGAGAAGTTTTCATTGAAAATCCAGATGTAAAATGGGAAGACGTTGGAGGTTTAGAAGAAGTCAAACGAGAGTTACAAGAAGCTGTAGAATGGCCAATGAAATATCCTGGTCTTTATGATAAACTAGGACATCATATGCCAAGAGGAATATTACTTCATGGTCCAAGTGGTACTGGTAAAACTCTACTTGCAAAAGCAGTGGCTACTCAAAGTGAAGCAAATTTTGTTTCAGTTCGAGGCCCTGAACTCTTATCTAAATGGGTAGGAGAATCAGAACGAGGAATTAGAGAAATTTTCAAACGTGCACGTCAATCTGCACCATGTGTTGTATTCTTTGATGAAATTGATTCTATTGCTCCAATTAGAGGTGCTGGTGGAGAAACCGCAGTTACTGAAAGAGTAGTAAGTCAATTACTAACAGAATTAGACGGAATGGAAAATATGCACGGTGTCATAGTATTAGCAGCAACAAATAGAGCAGACATGATAGATCCTGCATTATTGAGACCGGGAAGATTTGATAAAATTATTCAGATTCCACTACCAGATAAAGAAAGTAGAAGAAGTATCTTGAAAATTAATGCTGAAAAAATACCAACAATTACGGATGAAAGCGATCCTAATCACATTGATTACGAAAAACTTTCAGACTTAACTGACGGACTTAGTGGTGCTGATACTGCAGCTATTGCAAATACGGCAGTATCTTTAGTAATTCATGAATTCTTAGATAAAAATCCAGATGTAAAAGATATTGAAAAGAAAGATGTTGATGCTAAAGTTACGATGAAACACTTTGAGGAAGCAGTAAAGAAAGTAAGAGAACAAAAAGACCTCAAGATGGGCGAAAAATTAGTAGCTTCCTATTACAGGTAGTTTTAATTAAATAACAAATCTAATTCTCATAAATGTCAGAATATACAGGATATAAAGGAAAATCCATAGAATTTCTCAAAATAAACAAAATTTCAATTGGAGATTCTGTAAAAATTCTAGCAGATATCACTTATTCAGGAATTGTGATGCCCAGATACGAACATAGTGACGATAAACATATTGTTTTGAAATTAAAGAGCGGATACAATATTGGTTTAGAAATATCTAAAATTGAAAAGGTTGAGAAAAATGAAACCACAGAAAAAATTGTTGAAAAAAATGAAAAGGTTGAGAAAAATGAAAAATTACCAAACATTCTACTATTGTCAACTGGAGGTACAATTGCAAGTAAAATTGATTACAGAACTGGAGCAGTTACACCAGTATTAACTGCTGAAGAATTGAATTCATCTGTTCCTGAGCTTGCTAAAATTGCAAATATTGACACCAAAGTATTGTTTGCAGAATATTCTGAAAATATTATGCCTGAACATTGGTTAAAAATTGCTGAAACAGTAAATGAATATTTGAATTCAGATTATGCTGGAATAATAATTGCACATGGGACAGATACCATGCATTACACATCATCCTATCTTTCTTTTTCATTAGCAGGATTTCCAATTCCAATCGCATTAGTTGGTTCACAAAGATCATCAGATCGTGCATCATCAGATGCTGCACTAAATCTTATTGGAGCTGTAAAATTTCTCACAGAATGTAAAACAAAAGGAATCTACATAGCAATGCATCAAGATGAAAATGATGAAACAGTTGCTTGCCATATTGGAACAAGAGTAAGAAAAAATCATACAAGTAAAAGAGGTGCATTTCAAACAATAGGAAATGATCCTGCATTTTTAATTGTAAATAATAAAATTCATAAAAATATGAAAGATGATTTTTTTACAATAAATGAATACAATCCTAAAATAAAAATAAATGAAAAAGTTGCTCTAGTAAAATATTATCCTGGATATGATCCAATTATGTTAAAAGATATTACAGATTCAGGATACAAAGCAATAATTTTTGAAGGTACTGGGTTAGGCCACATAGGAAAAAACATGTATCCAATAGTAAAAATGGCAAATGAGAAAGGCATCTTTATGGGAATGACTTCACAATGCATAGATGGCAGAGTAAGAATGACAGTTTATGAAAGTGGTAGAGATCTTCTTGATTTAGGAATAGTTCCTCTAGAAAACATGATACCTGAAATTGCCTTAGTGAAGGCAATGTGGGCTACAGGAAACACTGAAAATCGTGAAGAAATTAAAGAAATCATGCTAAATAGAATTGCATCAGAATTTTCAATATAATCAGGTATCAATATGGAAGAATTTTCAATAAAAAATGTAGGTGTTAAAGTTGGATTAGAAATTCATCAACAATTAGCAACAAACAAGAAATTATTTTGCAACTGCAATCCAATAGAAACTGATGAGTATTCAATTAAATTTCAAAGAAAATTACGTGCATCCAAAAGTGAATTAGGTGAATTTGATCCTGCAGTATTATTTGAAAGTACAAAATCAAAAACAATAATGTATTATGCAAATGATGAAAGTAGCTGTTTAGTTGAACAAGATGAAGAACCACCACATGAATTAGATGAAGATGCAAGAAAAATATCATTGATTATTTCTTCAGCTTTAAAATCAAATATTTTTAGTGAAATTTATCCGATGAGAAAAACAGTAATTGATGGCTCTAATACGACCGGATTTCAACGTACTATGCTAATTTCACAGGGAGGGTTTTTTGATACAGGAGAAATAAAGATAGGAGTTCAATCAATTTGTTTAGAAGAGGATGCTGCCAAAAATTTGGGAGATGAGGGCTCTGTAAGAAAATTTGGTTTAGAACGTTTAGGAGTTCCTTTAGTTGAAATTGCAACAGAACCTTTTGAAGTTGAACTAACAGAGATTAAAAAAATTGCACTGTCATTAGGAAGAATCTTGAGAAGTACAAAGAAAGTAAAAAGAGGATTGGGCTCAATTAGACAAGATGTCAACGTATCAATAAAAGATGGAAATGGAGTCGTGATTGAAGTAAAAGGTGTACAACAATTAGATCAATTAGAAAAAGTTGTAGAATACGAGGCAAAAAGACAACATGGTTTATTAAAAATTTCAAAGAAAATCCAAGAAAAAAATTGGATTTATGACAAGGAAAATAATAAAGATATTACAGAATTATTTTCAGAGTGTAAATCAAAAATTATTCAATCTGCCTTGAAGAAAAATCAGAAAATTATGGCAATTACATTTAGAAATATGGCTGGAATTTTTGGATATTCTCCTTATGAAGGCATAAGATTAGGTAAAGAAGTAGCAGAATTAGTCAGATTTTTTGGAATTGGGGGGGTTTTTCATTCAGATGAATTACCCAACTACGGAGTAGAAAAAACAGATTTAGAAAAATTAAAGAAATTTTCTGAAATTAATGAAAAAGATGCTTTTTTGATTTTAGCATCTCCTGAGGAAAAAATCCTTACCATAATAGATCAAATTATTTTAAGAATTGAGTATATCAAAAATCATGGAATACCAATAGATACAAGATTGGCTACTCAATCAGGTGAAACAAAATTTCTAAGGCCAAGACCAGGAGCTTCAAGAATGTATCCAGAAACAGACATTCCCCCAATAATTATTACAAACGAAGAATTATCAGAAGCTCAAAATAATATTCCAAAATCTTGGGATGATTCTATCAAAGAATTAGAAACAAAATACAAACTTAATCCACAATTAGCTGAACAAATTTTTGATTCACGTTATATTGGATTATTTGAAAAAATTGTTAAAAAAATTAAAACTAATCCTACATTTGTTGCATCAATTCTTTGTTCAACAATTACAAATTTAGAAAGAAGTGGATTAAATTCTGATTTATTGGAAAATGATGAAATTTTTAAATTGTTTAGTTTGTTAGAAGATGGTAAAATTGCTAAAGAATCAATTGAAATAATATTTGAAAGTATAATGTCTGGAAAATCAAAAACCACAGAAGAAGCAATGAAAAATGCATCAATTGAATCGATTAATGAAGAAGAAATAGAAAAAATTATTGTAGACATAGTAGATAAAAATGAAGAAATTATTAAAAATCAAAAAGAGAGAGCAGTTGGGCCTTTAATGGGAATTGTCATGAAGGAATTAAGAGGGAAAGCTTCTGGTGAAATAATTAACAGACTACTTTTAAAAAATATCAAGAGTAAATTAGGAAAAATTAGTCAGTAAATGCGGGAAGTGGGATTTGAACCCACGAACTCCTAAAAGATAAGGATCTGAACCTTACACCGTTGACCAGGCTGGGTGACTCCCGCATTGGAAAAATTTGAGATCTGGAATAAGTTTCTTTATTATACTATGAAGCAATCATATCAGAATAATCAAGAGATAAAATGGAATTCAGTGAAGTGTATTGTTCAAATTGTAAGAAAGTTTTGGGACGTTACAGTACTAAATTCTATAGTGAAAATAAAATTAATGAATTAATCAATACAGTACATTCTACACATATTAGAAATGGTCATCAAGTTATCATTAGAAAATTTGAGAAGAATTAAAAAGATTCTATTTTTTTAATTACTTCTGAAAGATTTGAGACTCGATTAATATTATTTTCAGAAAAATTTAGGTTCCATGGCTGTGAATAAAGAATCACTTTTTTCTTATTTCTAAGGAATTTTTCTGCATTTAATGGAGAATCATCAATAAAGACATCATAATCTAAATCAGCTTTCATTGGACCATCAATTACTGATACATAATTATCAAATGCAATATCATGATGATCCAACCAAGATTTTACAAATGAATCAGTTGAGCGTTCCCTCGCAGTGACGATATCAACTTGACCAATTTCAGTAAGGGATTTTGTTATTGATGATAAATTTTTTTCAGTGGTAGGAATTGTTTCCCAATTTTTCCAACAAGAACTAAGCTCTGTGTAAAAATCATAACGATCGATATTAAATTCATTCCAAAATTCCCAACTAGTTATCTGATGTTTAGCAATTTCTGGTCTAATGGAATTACTATAATTTAACCAGGAAATTATAACATCTGCAAGTACACCATCAACATCTAATGCAATTTTCATATTAGTCATTAATCACTAGTTTTTCTAAATTCATCTAAAAGATTTTTTTGTTGTTTATTGAGTTTTTTAGGAACATTTACTACAATTCTTACAAATTGATCTCCTTTTCCTCTATAATTGATATGAGTCACCCCTTTCCCTTTTAATTTGATAATTGTATTTGGTTGACTACCTGCATCAACCTTAATTTTTTCTGTTCCCTCCAAAGTTGGAACAGTAATTTCACATCCTAAAGCAGCATCAATCATAGAAAGATCATGGTCATAAAAAATATCTTTTCCATCTCGATTAAACTTTGAATGTGGTTGTACTCGTACTCTAACAATTAAATCGCCATTTAGACCATCAGGAATTTCATTTCCTTCTCCAGACACAGTATAATCTCCTGAATCAATTCCAGGAGGAATCTCAAATGTTACAGTTTTAGAACCTTTTTTCTTTCCTTGTCCTTTACATTCATTGCATGGTGTTTCGATTACAGATCCCTGACCTCTACAAGCAGAACACGGTGCAGCAGTAACAAATGAAGCAAATCCCATGTTGCGAGTTTGTCTTACTTGTCCTTGACCATTACATGTTCCACATGTTTTCTTGTTAGTACCTGGTTTTGCACCAGAGCCATTGCAAATATCACATTGAATCTGTTTTTGTAAATTAATTTCCATTTTTTTACCATGCAACACTTCTTCTAATGTTACATGAGTCTCATAGAGAAGATCAGAACCTTGTTGCTGTTGTTGATTAAAACCAAATCCTCCACCTCCACGACCAAAAATTGAATCAAAAATTGAATCAAACCCACCTCCTTGTGCCCCTTGAAAAATATCTTCACTAGAATATCTTCCATCTACACCAGCATGACCGTGTTGATCGTAGATTTGTTTTTTCTCAGGATCTGAAATAACTGCATATGCTTCAGAAATTTCTTTAAAATGTTCTCCAGCTTCTGAAGATTGATTTCTGTCAGGGTGAAATTTTAATGCTAATTTTCTATACTGTTGTTTAACTTCATCTGGCGAAGATGTTTTTGAGACACCTAAAACCTCATAATAGTCACGTTTTGCAGCCATGAATCATTCCTTTATCATAATTACAGTATAAATGATTGAATTAGAAAACTAGTTGGTTTTTGGTTCATCAGTTGAAGATGATTCATTAGTTTGTCCTTCTGCACCTTGTTGTCCTTCTGCACCTTGTTGTCCTTCTGCACCTTGTTGTCCTTCTGCATCAGGTGGTGGTGATGCATTTTTGTAAAGTTCTGTTGTAACTTCATTTACCAATGTTTGTAATGCATCAAGTTTAGGTTTTAATTCATCTGGTTCTTTATCTAAAACTTCTCTAACTTCCTTAACAGCGTCAGTAATTTTAATTCCTTGTTCTTGTGAAATTTTATCTTTAAGATCGTGATTAACTAATTTTTCAGTAGTGTAAATGTAACTTTCTGCTTCATTCTTTAAATCAATTTTCTCTTTCTTTAGTTTATCTTCATCAGAAAACTTTTCTGCATCTTCTTTTAATTTTTCAATTTCTTCTTTAGATAGTTTTGACGTAGATTCAATAGTAATTTTTGCTTCTTTTTGTGTTCCAAGATCTTTTGCTGTAACATTGATTATTCCATTTGCATCAATATCAAATTTAACTTCAATTTGAGGAATTCCTCTAGGAGCTGGTGGTAAATCTGTGAGATTAAAACTTCCTAATGATACATTATCTGTTGCCATAGGTCTTTCACCTTGAACAACATGAATTGTAACTGCTGTTTGATTATCAGCTGCAGTTGTGAAAACTTTACTCTTTGATGTAGGAATAGTGGTATTTCTCTCAATTAATGGCTCTCTAACGCCACCTAATGTTTCAATTCCTAATGTTAAAGGAGTTACATCAAGTAAAACAATATCACTACTTACATCTCCAGCAATAATTCCAGCCTGAATTGCTGCACCCATCGCTACTGCTTCCATTGGGTCTACACCTGATTCAGATTCTTGACCAACTAATTCACTAACAAATTTTTTCACTAATGGAATTCTTGTTGGTCCACCAACCATCACAATTTTATTAATATTAGAATTAGTGAGTTTTGCATCTTCAAGTGCTTTGAGTACAGAAGGTTTACATCGTTCAACAATAGGACCAATCAATTCATCTAATTTTGCTCTAGTAATTCTTAATTCTAAATTCTTAGCACCAGTTGATGGATCATTAGCAATAAATGGTAAATTAACATCAGTCTCCATAACAGTAGATAATTCAATTTTTGCTTTTTCAGAAGCTTCTCTAATTCTTGTCATTGCAGTTGAATCTTGAGAAAGATCAACACCTTCTTTTTTCTTGAATTCATCAACAATAAAATCAATGAGAACTTTATCCATATCTGTTCCACCCAATTGAGTATCACCAGATGTACTAAGAACTTCAAAAACACCTCCACCCATTTCCATAATGGTGACATCCAATGTACCACCACCAAAATCAAAGACAAGAATTTTCATGTCTTCTTTTGCTTTATCTAATCCAAATGCTAAAGATGCTGCAGTTGGTTCATTTATTATTCTAACAACATCAAGTCCTGCAATTGTTCCGGCATCTTTAGTAGCTTGACGTTGATTATCATCAAAATATGCAGGAACAGTAATGACTGCTTTGCTAACAGGTTCTCCAATAAATGCCTCAGCATCTTTTTTAATTTTTTGAAGAATGAATGATGAGATTTGTTGTGGTTTGTATTCTTTATCTAAAATTTTAAAAATATGATCCGATCCCATTTTTCTTTTAACAGCAAAAATAGTTCTATCGGGATTTGTCACAGATTGTCTTCGTGCAGGTTCACCCACCAAAAGATCACCATCTTTAGAAAATGCTACAACTGATGGGAATGCTTTACCACCTACTGTGGCACCTTCTGCTGCTGGAATAATTGTGGGTTTACCACCCATTACAACTGCAGCGGCAGAGTTACTTGTTCCTAAATCTATTCCAATTATTTTAACCATATTTTATCATCATCCTTTTTTTGAAATTTCTACTAGTGTCGGTCTTATAACTCTCTCATGAGAAATATATCCTTTCCTGAGCTCTTTTGTAATTGTATTGTCATCTAAATTGGGATCGCTAATTATGGATATTGCCTCATGGAAATTTGGATTAAAAATTTCCCCTAATGCATCAATTGCTTTAATGTGATATTTTTCTAACAAAGAATCCATATTTTTTAAAATAGAATCAAGACCATCAGAATTAATCTCGCTTTCAGAAAAAACTTCTTTTGCTCTAACGAAATCATCATAAATTTGTAAAAAATCTAATGCAAATTCATTAATTTTTGAATTTACTCCATTTTCTATATCAGTTTGTGTTTTTCTACTTAGGTTTTGAAAGTCAGCCAATACAAGTTTTAATTTTTCTTCGAGTTCAGATGATCTTTGTTTTTCTAATTCTAATTGTGTAGTTAATTCATCAATATGAGGTTCTAAAGACTTTGATTCCATTGTTGAGGAATTATTTTCTTCTTTATTTTTAGATACTACATTAACTGGTATTTCATCAGAATTAGATTCATTAGACAATTCAACCAAAATAGTAATTTAGCTAATTTATACTATTATTGATCGTTTCACATAAAGGATTGGCTTTTACAATAATTAAATCAGAATCCTGTTTTGTTTTTTCAATATTATCAAAATCAGATTTTGAACAGGCTACAACTATTGTTGTTTTATCACTATGGAAAAGATCAAAGTTTGGATCTTCGTAAGCTTCAACATCACCAATATAATCACGTAATCTAGATGTTAGATTTTGAAGCATCTCAATTTTATCTCCACGCATTGCATGTTGATCAAGTGTCCAAGATAATGCAATCTTTGTTCTACTTGCTTTTAGATCATTTTTCTTTAGTGTTGAACGAATCTCATCAATTAAACGCTTAATGTACCCATCAATTCCTTTTACACTTCCATTAATTAGATACATGAGGGAATTTGCACCTTCAAAGGATGAGCCTAGAGATTTTAAATCAAATAATCCACTAACCATATCATCTAAGAATATTTCTTGAAAATCATCTGAAGAAAGATCATTTTTGGTAATATCATCTTGAGCGTATTTACAGACTTCTAAAACACTACATAAACTAGAAAATCTGGATAAAACAGCAATTGCATGAAAATGTTCAGATGATGAAATTGCTACAAACTTTTTCTCTTTTTTACCTACTGTAAGTAGTTCTGCTAAAGTTGGATCTTCTTTTCCATTAAAGGATCCAATAATTTTTGGTTGTTCTTTAAGATCCTCAAGAGGATAATAAAAATATGAAATATGTTTTCCAGTCTCAAAACCCGTCACATGTTCAAGTAATGAAATATTTTCATTGTTACCTCCAAATCCTGTTGGAAGTGTAAAAATTACTGAGCTGTTTTTTTTCATTGATGCAACTGCGTCTTTAAATTTTGAATGAATTTCAGTTTTAATATCTTGTCCAGTTTTTCTAATTCTTGGAGTAAAGAAAAGATATTGTGCTTTTGAAATTGCTACATCAATTGGTTCCATAGCTAATAGAGGTTCATCTTCTTTGAGAGAAGATACATTTGGATATGTTTTGGCAATTTCAGATTTTAGTGAAATTGCGGATGGAGTTGATTCATCAATTATGTAAACATCTGCACCCTTGATTGCCATTTGAGATGCAATTGCATATCCTTCTGTGCTAAGACCATAAACAACAACTTTCGCTCCACCCATACATTACAGCTAGTATTGGACTAAGAAAAACTTATTGAACTTACCATAATTAGAGAAATTACTTGAAAATTTGGATAGATATTCTTACACCAAAACAATTATTGTTTTCTGAACCAATAATTGAAAAATTAGGGAAAAAACACGATCTTTTGTGTACTTCAAGAGATTATGAAGAAGTTTCAAAATTAGCAAAAATACGTAATTTTGACCTAATTTTTGTTGGAAAACACGGTGGGGGAGACAAAAAAGCTAAACTCAAAGCCAGTATAGACAGAATGGAGAGACTGTCAAGAAAAATTAAGACATTTTCTCCAGATTTAGTAATTAGTTTTTGTTCCCCCGAAGCAGCAAGAATTTCATTTGGTTTAGGAATAAGACATATAGCATTTTGTGATTCACCACATGCTGATGCAGTAATGCGATTAACATTACCCTTAATTCAAAAATTACTCATTCCAAATGTTATCCCAAAAAAAGAATTTTCTAAATATGGAATTGATAAGAAAAATATTGTTTCATACAAAGCAATAGATGCAGTTGTTACTATCAAAAGGAAAATAAATCAAGAAGCAACATTACCATTTAAAGAGAATAAAAGAAAAAATATTTTGATCAGAGTAGAAGAAGAAGAGGCAGCATACACATCAAAATCAAGTAAAATAATTCCAATCATTAAAAAAATTATAAATGATCATAGTGAAGAAAATATTGTAATTTTATGTAGATATACTAAACAAATTCAAAATCTTCAAAAAAGATTTGGTAAAAAAGCTAAAATTGTAAAAATGTCATTTGATGGAAAACATTTGTTAAACAATACAGATATTTTTATTGGATCTGGTGGCACTATGACTGCAGAATCTGCTTTAATGGGAATTCCAACAATATCTTATAATGCAGTTCCAAATATCATTGAGAATTTTTTGGTAAAAAAACATTTGGTGAAAAGAGAGACAAATCCAAATAAAATTTCTAATCACATTAAGAAAATTTTTGGATCATCAAATAATATGAATCAAAAAAGAGCAAAAAAAATTGTAAAACAAATGGAAGATCCTATACAAAAATTAATCAAAGTAATCAAAGAATAATTTTAGTTAAGAGTCAAATTTAAATAAAAAGTTCATTAAGGGAGCAGAAGTGTTGGATTTACCAGAAACATAGAGTTCACAGCTATCATATTATCCTTGGAAGCCTGTGACTCCAGTTCGAGTCTGGCC
>DAOWGL010000070.1 GCA_030637455.1 Candidatus Nitrosopumilus sp.
CGTTTCAAATAAAATTCTCAAAACCCACTCCTCTTGAAAACAAAGCATTACTTGAAGAACTTTTTGAGACCTTGGAAAATTTACAAAAATCTGAATTACTTTAGTATAAAAAAATCTAAGGTAAATGGTCTTTTTTCCATTTTTCAGCCTTGTTAAAGCAGTTAAACCACTCTACTTCAATTCCATCTGAATCAAATTCATTCATTTCATTTTTAAATTCTGAATCACATTCGTTTTTCATATTCTCTGAAATCTGAATTACTTTTTGTTTGAGTACTTTATCTGGAGGTGAAAATTTATCTGCCTCATCAAACTCTATTATTCCTGCTTTAGCTAATTGGAATTCAATTAATCCTAAATTTTCATACTCATATGCTTCTTGAATTTGAGTATCTGATCTTACTTTGGCTAATTCATCTCCAGTTGTAATCCATTTGATGTACTCTACATCACTTTTTAATTGAGTTTCAGATGAGATTTTGAATAATTCAACTGAGCTTTCAAATAATTCTGGGGTGGCTAATTCATCATATTTAGAAATAATACTTTCAAATTTTTCTACATGTTCTTCATAATTTTTAATCAGTTCTTCTTTTGTAATGTCCCCTTCATCCCATTGTGTTTTTTCAGAATAAAATTTTGTTTGTAATTCTGTTACATCTTGTTGAATTTGAGCAAGCTCATTTCCAAATTGAAATCCTTTCTGTTTGGTTTGCTCTGATGAATAATTATATGCAATAATTCCAACGACGATGATAATCCCTATTACAGCAATGGTGATATTTTGAATTTTATTTTTTTTCAAAGATAATCTACGTAATTTCCTTCTTCGTCTAACTTTAATTCAATTGAAAATTCTGTACCGCTGATAAAAGAGTCATTTCTTGTAGTTCTGACTCTTCCGATAACTAGTTCATATGGCCAAATTTCTACTACGATTGAGCCTACTGTAGCTGTTGGAGTCTCGGTAATTTCCATATCTTCACGTTTCACCCCATGTCTTTCAAGCATGTGTATGGCGTGATCTAATAATGGCTCTGGATTATTGTAATTTAGTACCCAAACTTTTCCTTCATAATCAATTTTTTGCAATTTGAAACAATCCTAAATTTACTCATATAACAATTATTCGGGAACTATGACATTTAGGGTCATTGTACTAACAACTCTGGAGAGTTTCCTAATAGTTGCAATCATCTTTTCAAATTCCTCTTGATTGCCAGTTTGAATTTCTGCAATCACATCATATGCACCAAAAGTAAGGTATGCGTTACTAATGTCCTGCATTTGTTTTAATTCATCTACGATGTATTCTTCTGCTCCTAAATCACAATTTAATAAAATGAATCCTTTGTGCATTGGTTTATCTTAAATCAATTACGTATCTCGAGTCTTTAAGTTTTACAGTATTACCATCTACTACGTCCGCCGTAGCTATTCTTGTTTCCATCTTTATCGCTTCTTCTTCTACTACCTCTATCGTCCCTTGTATTTCCCCCTCCTCTTGAACCTCCATATCCGCCAGAACGTCCGCCTCTAGAATAATTAGATCTGGATTGTCCTCCGTATCTTCTTGATGGTGTTTGTCTTTTTAGTGGGTCTGGAATCGAGATTTGAATTCCCATTTCTTTATTTAAATCAGTAATTGGAACTTTGATTTGTCGTTTGACTAGATTCCAATCACCCACTGATGAATATGATACAAATGTAATTGCTCTTCCTTTTGCACCAGCTCTTGCAGTTCTTCCAATTCTATGAAAATATGCCATCTCTTGATTTGGTACATCATAATTTACTACTAGTTCTACTCTTGGAACATCAATTCCTCTTGAAGCCACATCTGTTGCAACAAGAATGTCTGCTTTACCGCTTCTGAATTTACCCATGGATTGTTCTCTTCTATGCTGTGACATGTCTCCCTCAATAGCTACTGCATTGTATTTTTCTTGATGGAGGAATTTTGCAACATCTCTGGTTCTATATTTTGTTGAACAAAATACGATGATTTGTCCTTTAATTGGTTTTATGAAATCAATTAGATACTTGAATTTGTCACGGTCTTTAATTACCAAATATGATTGGTCTATTCCTTCTCCACTAAGATCATCTGCATCTAGTAAGAATTGTTTTGGATTATTCAAATATTCTTCTGATAATCTTAAAATCTCAGTTGGCATTGTTGCTGAAAATAATGACATTACTCTTTCTTCAGGAGCTAAATCTAAAATGAATGAAATATCATCCACAAATCCCATATCTAACATGGTATCTGCTTCATCAAGAACAATGTGAGAAATATCTCTTAGTTCGATTGATCCTCTTTTGAGATGGTCAATTAGTCTACCTGGGGTGGCTACTACAATTTCAACACCTCTGTGAAGTGCATCTAATTGAATTCCCATTCCTTGTCCTCCGTAGACAGTTGCAGTTCTAATTCCTGTATGTTTTCCAAATTTTTTGATTTCCTCATTGATTTGCATGGCTAATTCCCTTGTTGGTGCCATGATCAAACCTTGAATTCCTTGTTTAGGTTGAATTTTTTCTAACATTGCTAATGCAAATGCTGCCGTTTTTCCGGAACCTCTATGTGCTTGTCCTACGACATCTCTGCCTGATAGTAAAACTGGAATTACTGCTTCTTGAATTGGAAATGCTTCTTCGAAACCTTGATCAGTAATTCCTTTCAGCACATCGTCGCTTAACTGTAAATCTTGAAATTTTGTCATTTTGTTTTTTTCTCTTTGGCAATGACGAAAAAGCTCATTGCCTACTCGTCATTATTCTGATGCTTGATGCCGATTCTGGTCTAATAAACGCTTGTTATTTTTTATGAATTTAATTGAGCATCAATTACTTTTTTGAAGCTCTCAAATGGTTGGGCTCCTTTTAATTCAACAAATCCAATTTGATCATTTCCTACAAAGAATCCTGGTGTACCTGTAACTCCGTATTCTTTTCCATCATCAAGATCTTTTTTGATTTCTGAAATGTGTTTTCCACTAGTTAAACACGAATCAAATATTTCCTGATCTAATTGCATATCTGATGCATATTGGCTGAATAAAGATAATGCCTCTGTAGTTTCAAGTTTGTTCCACTCACTTTGTTTTTCAAATAATGTATCATGCATTTCTCTAAACTTGTTTTGATCATTTGCACATTCAGCCGCTACTGATGCAGGTAATGCATTTGGATGAATACTTTGAATTGGGAAATCTCTGAAAACTAATTTCACTTTGCCTTGTTCTATGTATTCTTCTAGAATTGATGGTAATGTCTGAGTATGGAATCTTGCACAAAATGGACACTGAAAGTCTGAAAATTCAACAATGGTGATTGGCGCATCGGGATTTCCTATAATGGGATCATTGTCGATTGAAATTTTTACTGGTTCTGCTGCTTGTTTAGTAGGTAATTGGTTTTGTAATAGTTTTAGCTCTAGTTTTGCTATTGCCTCATCAAGATCTTCTACTGAAATCTGGTTTGAATTTAGATTTGATGTATATGAACCTGCAAAGAATGCTGTAACTCCAACTAGAATTATTATTCCTATGAGTAATCCATTAAATGTGGATTTTTTTACAGAAATTTTTTCATTATTATTTTGATTTATTTCTGAATCATCTAAACTCATTTTAATTAAATCTAAATCTAGTATACTTAATTGTATTGTCAAATTTTGGATTTAGGATGTTATAGAAATGAAAAGAGCCAATGACGGGATCTGAACCCATGACCTATTGATTACAAATCAATTGCTCTACCAGGCTGAGCTACATTGGCACGAAGTTGAATGAATTTTTTGAAGGTTTAAAGTGTTACCTGCGGTTAATTTGAAAATGATTTTATTCTAAAACTATCCAATTCACCGTCAGTTTATAATAATGCCCTATTTTGATACCTGATATGAGATTCATCGAACCTACTAGAGTTAAATTTTTGATGATAATGTTTTTTGCAACTGGTATACTTGGTATAATTATCGGATTATCTGGTTTTACTCCTCCTTCATTTAAGATGATGATTACTTTCATGGGTGTGATAAATATTGGATTGGGGGCATTTTTCACATTTATCTATCTGACTCAGACTCGAAAAGATCCTGATAAACGAAAGAAGAAAAGAAAAACTGATTAGACCTTTTAACAACTTTTTAAAATTATTTCATGGATTTTGATTCAATTAAAGTATAAATAATAACTCTCTATCATGAATTCAGAAATGCTAGATCTTGTTGCTAAAAATTTGTTTCTTACAAAAGGTAAGGGCGTTCACGAAGACAGATTAACCAGTTTTGAATATGCCCTTAGAGATGCAGGTATTGCTGGAACCAACCTTGTGTTGATTTCAAGTATTTTTCCTCCACAAGCAAAATTAATTTCCAGAAAAGAAGGGTTGAAAAAAATTTCGCCTGGACAAATTCTATTTACAATATATTCTAAAAATCAAACAAACGAACCACATAGAGTATGTGCTTCATCTGTAGGTCTTGCACAACCAAAGGACAAATCCAGATATGGGTATCTTTCTGAATACGAATCTTTTGGACAAAATGAAACCCAAGCAGGCGATTATGCTGAGGATATTGCAGCACAAATGCTTGCATCTTCCTTGGGAATTCCTTTTGATGCTGATAAAGCATGGAATGAAAAGAGACAACAATGGTTAATTTCTGGTGAAATTTACAAAACTCATAATATTACTCAAACGACTAAAGGTGACAAAGATGGAAAGTGGACCACTGTTTTTGCAGCAGCCGTTCTTTTACTCTAATTATTTTTTGTATCCTTTAAGATAAAACATTGCAGCAGCTATTGCAACTATTGTTATAATGATCACAACTATGATTGATTCATCTGATTCTTGTTTTTCAATTTGTAGATTTTCTCCTCCTAAAGAGAATTTTAGTTCTTGATTAGTGACAGTTGTTTTTTCACCAAAAATATACTTGCCTTGAATTCTTTGTCCTTCTTTAGGATCAAAAACCCATCCCTCTTTTGTAATCTCTAAAGGCATTTCTTCATTATCGATGGTTTGCGTTGGAATAATATTTCCATTTACATCTGAGAAATTTGTATTTTCAGAAGACAATACTGCAACTTGAATGATTGAATTTAGGGGGTAGAATCCTGAATTAAAATAGTCTGATCTTTTGATGTTTTCCACTTTAAGAAATTCTAATGGGCTAACCTCTGAAATTGTTGATGCTTCATTTGGATAATCCACTGATAATTTTAATTGTAAAAGTGATTTTGAATCCAAAGGAATCCATGAAAATGTCATCTTTGCATTTTCATCAGATGACAATTTTTTTGCAACATCATAAAATCCTCCACCGTCTCTGATGATTTTTGGCAGTAGTATTCCTGATATTTTTTCATACATTGAGGTAGTATCCTCCATAGGTAATGTGTAAACTGCAGAAATCATACCTCTGCCTGAAATTATCCCTGATGTTTCTAGTGCTTCATTTGATTGATCATCACTATGTACAAAAACTGAATGAAATTCTGCATTTGTGTCAAATGCTTGATTTATCTCATCAATGTATAGTTTGGATATTTCTTTTATAGAATCTTGAATTGCCCTAATTCCTTTATCATCTGGATTTCTGGTAACATTGATCATAATACATGATTCGTCAATAACTCCCAAAATACATTGATCCTGATTTGTAAAAATTATTGCTTTTATCCGTATGTCTTCTCTAATTTTTTGTTCCAATTCTGCTGGAATTTTTATTTCTTGTATACTGGTGGTTTGTAATGTAATTGACGCTGTAACATTCTGAGATATGCTCTTATCAATAATTATTTGTGCAGTTTCTTGAAATGTTGCATGACTCATTTCTTGGGAATATGCAAAATTTGCTGTGGTTCCAATCAAAACAATTAATGCAATTAGAGTAATTGAAATTACTTTCTTTCCCATATTGAACGTTTCAAATATGAAATTATTAAATTTACTCTTGTTTTATCTATGATCTACTTTAATGGGATAATTTTTTTCATTTCTAAACAAGAATGCCTTATCTGGTAACTAATATTCCCATCAATGAAAATATCTAGATAGTATGGCACTAATCCCAATTTTAGTAGATCTTTTTCTTAATCCGGTAATTCAACTAATTGCTGTTTTGAGTGCTTTTGGAATTGGATTATTTCAAGGAGTAATTCTTGGTAGGGCAATTTTGGTAAGATTCCCTCGTCTACAAAATCATGTCAAAACCGTATCGATCACAATGTTTGTTTTATTTTTGATAAATGCAATTTTGAGTGTTCCACGTTTTGCTTCTCCTGAGAAAGTGAGTTTGTCAAATTTGTCTGCAAATTCTCCTGGTGAGATTGCATCTGGTCTTTTTTTGATTTTTGGGATGAATACTGGATTTTTGACTGTATTGGCAATTTCTGTAACTGTGATGAGTTTCGTTGTATTGAAGTTTACAAATCTAACTGGTATCGCTAAAGGATTTATTTTCTTTTTCAGTGCGCTTTTGTTGATATTAACTGCTGTAAGTCGCTTCACTGATCTTACCCCTAGTACGTTTGAAGTTTTACTGTATTTCCTGTATCAGTTGGGAATCACTATTGGAATTCTCGTGGGTTCTATCAGAAAGATAAAGCCCAAAAAACTAGACTTGAAATAATTTCAAACGTTTAAATCAGATTATCTAAGCCAATTAATTGACATCGAATTCAAACCGTTCGGGGAACAAGCCGGCAGTCCATGCGTTGGACTGTCGGCCCCATTTATTCTAAAATTTAATTCAAAGATGCGAGTGTGTTTACTTGCTCTTTTACATAATCAAATCCTTCTTGCCAGAATTTTGGACTAGTAATATCAAATCCATATTCTGAAAGAAGTTTTTCAGGTTTCTTCGAACCTCCAGCTGCAAGAATGCTGATATATGCTGGAACAAAGTCTTTGCCTTCCTTTTTGTATCTCTGGAATAATGATAATGCAAGTAAATTCCCAAATGAATATGCATAACAGTAAAACGGAGTATGGTAAAAGTGTGGAATACAACTCCATTCTAATGCAAAGTCATCTGACAAACTAACTGAATTCCCAAATTGAACTTTGAGATTTTTCAAATATGTTTTTGATATTTCATCTATTGTGGTCCCATCCCCAATTTGTTTATGTACGTCAACTTCAAAGATTGTGAAAAATGATTGTCGAAGTATTGTAGCGTACAAATCATCGATTTTCTCTGATAACATTGCCTTTTTTTCATCATCTGAAATTTTGCTTGATAAATTGTCATACAATAGTAATTCTGAAAAAGTTGATGCCGTCTCGGCCAATGGTAGTGGTGCCTCTTGAACAAGGATGGATCTATCTTGTGCTGCTTGACTGTGTACTGCATGGCCTAATTCATGAGCTAAAGTAAACACATCTCTAGATTTGCCTGTGAAATTTACCAGTACATAGGGCGTAATTTTAGGAGTTAAAGTACTACAAAATGCTCCGTCTCTTTTTCCTTGTCTGATGTCTGAATCAATATGATTTTCATTGAATACTTTACGGGCATGCTCTTCTAATGTACTGCTGAATTTACCAAGTGATTCAAAAACTAGTTTCACAGATTTATCATAAGAATAATTTTTTTCTTTGATGTTTGCTGCTGCTGGGGCATACAAATCATACCTACGGAGTTTTTTCATTTTTAGCATCTTTGCTTTTTGAACAAAGAATTTTTGAAAAATAGGAGAATTTTTTCTACAAACTGACAGAAGAGACTCTATAGTTTTATCGTCAACATCATTTCCAATGTTTCTCATTGAAATTGGAGTCTTGTATCCTCTTATTTCGATGCCCTCATCTCTCCAATTAAGAACAATGTTTTGATATA
>DAOWGL010000067.1 GCA_030637455.1 Candidatus Nitrosopumilus sp.
ACATCCAAAATTTGTGCAGAAATCATTTCTAAATAATCCTTAGATAGAAATTCATCACTTAATTTTGTCAATATAAAGGCCCCAGGTTTTCCTTTTTTTGCTAAAGGATGTTGGTTTTCTTTAAGATGTACACTCATGGTTTCAGAATCAAAATATTTTAAAAATTCTAAAGATTCATTTTTAATTTCAGGTTTTAAAAATACTGTTTCAACATCCTCAGCCTGAGCTACCAAATGTTGAACATGATCAGAGGTGTACAATATCGCATTATTTTCTTTAGCCATATCTACTATCAGAGAATCAATTCTCCCACTACTAGCAAGTTTTACATCATCTGAAGAAGGATGAGTCCCACTAACAACAATGATTAGTCCATAACTTCCAGATAATGATTTGAGTTTTCGAATTTTCTCAAGACCAATGAATCCTTGTTCTTTTTTCTTAGATGCTTGTGATTGTAACTCATCAAATACAGCTTGAGGAATAATGATTTCAAAATTTCTAACACTCCCAGATTCAATTTGAGAGACAAGTTGGCCATTGATAATTACACTGGTATCAGCTACAATTTTTGACAAATTTCAGATCAATTCCTTAGATAACTAATACCCTAATTTACTTTCTCAAATTAAAGACTTGATTGATTCTAAAACACCATTAAAATCAAAGGGTTTTGAGATATATGAAGATGCACCATGATCTAAACATTGTTGAATTATTTTTTGATCATCACTTGCAGTTATTAGAATAATTTTTGCGTTAGGGTCATATTCAATTATTTCTTTTACAACAGTAAATCCATCTTTTCTTGGCATGGCCAAATCCAACAATAGAATTTGAGGATTATATTTTTGATAGAAATCAACTGCTTCAGCACCATCGGATGCTTCTCCAACAATTTCATGTTCACCAATAGATAAAATATCTTTCAAAACAAGTCTAATTGCATCAGAGTCATCTGCAATCAAAATTTTTGCCATTTATTTTCTTTAAAACTCTACATTAAAAAACTTCAGTATTCAAATTTTGACTAGAGTTGTATGATTTTCTCATTAATTTGACTAAAATCATAATTAGCCTCATTCATTGATTTTTTCATATGAGTAATGGATTCCTGCATCAAATTAAAAATACCATCAACATTATCACCATTAACAATTTTCTTAAAAATATTATCCAGAGAGGACGATAAATCACCAAGGGATTCTTTTCCCATCATAGGTGCTAACCCTTTAATTTTATGAGTGTGTTTTTGAAACTTTGAAGCATTTTGAAATACATCAATATCATTTGTACATAATTTCAAAATATTTTCAATAGAGTCAATATCATCAGTTATTTCTTTAGTTGCAACAGCAATGAATTCATCAGACATTATGCATCATTGAATAAAATTCACCCTTTATTTTTATAGTGTACGGTGGGTGTTTTTTGGTATGAAGATAGTTAGTAAGGCATATGTTTTGATAGCTATTCTTATTGTTGCAGCAGTTTTCAATTTATTTTTACTATATCAAGATGATAAATCAGATACGTCTCAATCATATTCTATAATAGGTGCAGGGGATGTAAAAGTAAAAGCAGAAGCAATTTCAGGTTTAGCCACATCAGTTGCAAATGGAATATTAGAAGATAAAGAAAAACTTGGAAAAGAAATTGCCGAAGTCCAATCAACACTAGCAACAATTAGAAACGGTGGAGAATTCAAAGGTCAGACATTAGGGACAATCCCAACATCACTCATTACAGATTACAATGCTGTTCTATCATCATGGGAATCTTACAAGTCAAAAGTATTGACAGTGGAAGAGACATCAGTATTTGATTTAGAAGCTACCAATGCCATGAACTACGTTTTACAAAAAAATCAAGAACTAGTACTTGTCACAGACAAATTAAGTAAAGATTTAGACAAATTAGATAGAGATTATAATCCACATAAACTAATTGCAAAAGATTTAGCTGAATGTGCAAAAATAATAGGACAGCAAAGTCTCCTTATTTCTATCGGAGAAGGGGGAAATGCTCAAGAAATACTAGAAGAGAAGAATTTACAATTTGAAATAGGGTTAAGAAAACTGTTACAAAGTTCTACATCAGATTTAGATGTAGAAAAAGTTGGCAAGACTCATGAAGAATTAATTACAATTCCAAGAGAGAATTCAGAAGAATTACGAGATTTAGATCCATTATGGGAATCAATTAAAGTGAAAATTGAGATATTACAGGAAAGGACATTACTATCACCTGAATTCAATTCAGCAAAGAATGAAATGGATAATGAGAAAAATATATTGTTTGACAATATTGATAAACTTCTTAATTCATGGAATGTAGAATTAACTTCTCAAGGTTCAGAAGAGCAAATGGTCATACAGATTCTCTTAGGTGTAGATATAGCAATATTCTTTTTGGTATTGTTTGTCATTAGACAGTCTCTATCACCTCTCGATTCAATATCAAAAGCACTCTCCAAAGTAAAAGAAGGGGTATACGGTGAGAAAATAGAGTATTCAGGTACTGATGAAGTTGGACAACTTGTAGCAAACTTCAACATAATGTCAGATACAATTAAAGAGAAAGAAGAAGAAGCTAAAAAGACAGACATTGCAAAAGATGAATTTCTTGCAATGATTACACATGAATTAAAAACACCTCTAGTTCCAATTCAAGGATATTCAGATATTTTGCTAAATGAACACTTGGGAAAACTAACAGATGCGCAAAAAGAACGAATTGGTATTATTAAATCAAGTTCTGAAACATTGTTATCAATTATTTCAGATTTACTTGATGCGCAAAAATTAGATCTAGGACAATTACGAATGGTAAAACAAAAAACAGATATCAAAAATACTATAACTAAAGCAATTGAAACTATGAAACCAGAAGCAGAATCTCACAATATTGAAATTACATCTAATGTGCAAAGTGTAATTTTAAATCATGATTCAGAAAGAATCGGGCAAGTTATCACAAATATGATTAAAAACAGCATCATTGCAATTGATCCAAATTCAGGTAAAATCGATATAAGTATGGAAGACTATCCTAGTGAAGTAAAAATTTCTGTTAAAGATAGTGGAATTGGAATACCAGAAGATAAACAAAAAAATCTTTTCAAAAAATTCTACCAGGTAGATGCATCACTTACAAGAGAAACAGGTGGAAGTGGATTAGGATTAGCCATTTGTAAAGGAATTATAGATAATCATCGGGGTAAAATTACAGTTCACAGTATCCCTAATCAAGGTGCAACGTTCTCATTTACCATCCCAAAAGAAGGATCAGATAACACCAAAACGCCTCTAAAATCTGCTTAAAGAAAACAAACTTTCAGAACTAAAATCCCTCACACTCTTGACAAAATGGATATTTTTACATTCAGAACATGGAACAACAACATGAGAAAAATAAGCAATTTTATGAAAATTGTACCAAATATTTTGAATTTTTACGCAAAAAATCCAGCACAGACTATAATTTTGAGGATGAGTATTATTTCACCATGCCTGCAATTTCAAGTCATTAGATAGCAGAAGATTTACGAACCACACAAAATTGCATAAAGTATGGATACAAGATTACAGGATCTTGCAGATAGGGCAGTCAAATATGCCGAACAGTCAGGTGCTCAATATTGCGATGCTAGAGCAGAACAACAAGAACGAAAGTCAGCACTAATAGAAAAAAATTCAGTGGAATATGTTAGAATTAATGAGGACCGAGGAATAGGTATTAGAATTATCAAAGATAATGTTTGGAGTTTTTGCTCAATTACAAATCCAAAAACATTTGAACAAATTAAAGAGGCAATAGATAATTCAATAAAAAGTAGCAAGAACAACAAAAAAAATAAAATAGAACTATATCCCAATCTTGCAAAAAAATCTCTAGTCAACTATTTGGTAATCAAAAAACCCGAATTGGAAGATATGATAAAAATGGGATTAGAAGTAGATAAAATTATTTTAGACACTCCAAAAATTATAAAATCTGTTGTAAATCCATGGTTTACAATTAATTCAAAATATTTTGTAAATACCGAAGGTTCAGAAATTTTACAGAATTTTACAGATACAGTTATGGATATGATTGCAACAGCTCATGATTTAGGAATAACACTATCAGTCAACATTACAGAAGGTGGGAGGGGAGGACTAGAACAAATAACAAATAAAATTCAACAAAGTGCAAAAGAAATTGCATTAAAAGCATCACAATTAACACATGCAAAACCAGTAAAAGAAGAAAATGCGACAGTAGTAATGAATCCGGATTTTGTATCATTACTTACACATGAAATACTAGGACATCCATCAGAGGCAGACAGAGTGTTAGGAAAAGAAATGGCATGGGCAGGAGGAGCATGGTGGAAAAACAAACTTGGAGAAAAAATAGGTTCAGAAAATCTTAACGTGTTTGATGATCCCACAATAAAAGAAAGTTTAGGATGGTATCAATTTGATGATGAAGGTATTGAAACTAAGAAAACAACTCTAGTTGAAAAAGGAGTTTTAAAAAATCACATGCAAAATAGAGAGACAGCCATAGATTTTGATTCTATACCAACGGGAAACATGAGGGCAACAAATTATCGATTTATGCCTCTGATACGAATGGCATGTACTTGTATCGGTAATGGAGATAGGAATGTAAATGAAATTATCAAAGATGTCAAACACGGATATCTTATCTCAAATATGAAAATACCATCAATAGACATGAAACGATACAATTGGAGCATATCATGTCAATATGCTCAAAGGATTGAAAATGGGGAAATTACTGATTTGTTAAGAGATGTTATCGTTATGGGAACGGCTCCTAAATTCTTTGAATCAATTGATGCGTGTGGGGATGATTTCACTGTAAGACCGATAACTAATTGCGGTAAAGGGGATCCAATGCAATCAATGATTATGGGAAATGGTGGACCAACAATAAGAGGAACTGCCACAGTGAAGAGTGTGAATTAGGAAATGAAACAAAAATTAGAAATTATCAAACAAAATGTTATTGAATGCACAAAGTGTGATCTTTCTAAAACCAGAACCAATTCAGTTCCAGGTAAAGGAAATTTTCATTCAAATGTAATTTTTGTAGGAGAGGCACCTGGGAAAAATGAAGATAAAAATGGTGAACCATTTATCGGCATTGCAGGAAAAAAACTTTCAATTGCACTAGAAAAAGCAGGGATCTCAAGGGAAGAAGTATACATTACAAATATTGTAAAATGTAGACCTCCAAAAAACAGAGTTCCAACCACAATTGAAAGAGAGACATGTCAGGAATATCTAAAACAAGAAATTGCAATCATTAAACCAAAAATAATTTGCGTATTAGGAAATACTGCATTTAATTCCCTATTAGGAGGTTCAGAAATTACAAAATTTAGAGGAAAACTAGTTAGAAAAGAAAAACAATTGTATTTTTTGACAGTTCATCCAGCAGCAACTATTTACAATCAAAAATTAATTACAGTATTGAAAAAAGATATGGTAAAATTATTTGATTTAATCACAGAGTTAAAAAACAATAAAAAAGTAAAAATAGACATTGACTATACTCCCTAGAGAATTTTATTCAAAAGATACAGTTACAGTTGCAAAAAATCTTTTGGGGAAAAGAATAATTAGAAAAATAGGGCATAATGAAATATCAGGAATTATTACTGAAACTGAAGCATATAGACACAATGACGACCCAGCAAGTCATGCATTTAGAAAAATTACAGATAGAAACAAGATAATGTTTGGAGACGTAGGATTTGCCTATGTTTATTTTACATACGGAATGCATTTTTGTTTTAATGTAGTAGCAAAAGATCCTAAAAAAGCAGCTGGAGCAGTTCTTATTCGTGCAATTGAGCCTGAAAAAGGAATCAAAATAATGCAAAGAAATAGAGGAATTGAAAATTTGAAAAATCTTACTAATGGACCAGCAAAACTAGCACAAGCATTAGAGATTACCAAAGAACACTATGGTGTAGATTTAACAAAAAAATCCAGACTATACATTACTGAAGGAATTAAATTAAAAAAGATTAGTGTGTCACCAAGAATAGGAATTAAAGATGCAACTGATAAATTATGGAATTTTAAAATAAGAATTTAATTTTCATCTTTGTTATTTTCATCCAAAGTCCATGGAGCAAATTTACCCATTATTCTTTGCCAATCCAATTTTAAGAGTAAAACAATAACTGCAGTCATCATTGCTGCAAAAATAACAATTCCAATGTAAACAGGTGTTGTATCATCAACATTTTCCAAGAAAGGTTCTATGAAAGACAATCCGACATGATGTGAAACAAAAACTATAACATAACTAAGAACTAATTTTCCACTAAGTGTTGCAATAAAAAATCTTTTTGGGTTATATCTTGCTAATCCCAGTGGGACAAATATTATATCATCAGGCATTGGAGTTGCAGCAGCTACAAATGCCGCAGCTGCACCATATCTTTTGACTAGTCTTTCAAATGGACGCATTCTTTTTCTAGTTTTTTCATTCATAATTTTTCGTCCACCAAAACTAACGAAAAAAATGATTTGTTTTGCTGCCGTAGCAGTGATTGCAGATACTAGTGCCAGAACATGTAGATCATATTGATTACCAACTGACATTGTAGCTAAAAACAAAAATCCAGGTAACGGAACAAAAGGAACAAGAGAGCCAAAGAAATTGACTAATGCTAAAATAAGATACCCGTCATCTGGAGCAAATGGAAAAATATCACCAAATTCCATAAATCAAACTATTTTTAGGGCGTATTTAATTAATTCTAGAATGAAAAACTTGCAATTCATTAAAATATAATCATTTTAGAACTCTATCAATTGTCAAAAAAAGATTATGAAACTATTTGTGATACAATTGCTACAATTAGCCCATTTATCAGATTTGTAGGTGTAATTGGTGAAAGTGGGAATCTTTTGGCATACAAACGAAGACCAGATTTAGTTCCATTATTAAATGAAAAAAATACACAGTATCAATTTTCACATATTGCAATAAAGACAGATTTGGAGGGATTTTTTGATAAAAATCTAGGAGAAATTGAATTTGTCTGGGAAGAAAGGAAGAAAGTACAAACAATTTCATTTGCAATTAAAAAATCAAGAGTTTGGATATCAATTGATAAAAAAGTAATTAGATCAGAAGTGTTAAGAATCATAGATTCTTGCTTGCCAATTGTAAAAAAATATTCTTAACACATGAAATGTACATATTGTGAAATTGACTTGGATTCACTTAGTATGACAGACGGATTAAAACACATACTAGAACATAAAAAAGAAATAAAAAATTAAAATATTTGAAGAATTTTTAAAAAATATGGATGAATCAGATGAAATTCAAAAATTAATTGATGAGATTAATTTTAGAAAATCAAATTCCAAAAACTATGAAGAAATGAAAGCTATAGAAATCAGTAAAGAGTTAAGAGAAATTATGAAGTTCGAGCAAGAATCATTTAAAAAAATAGAAGTGTTTGGAAAAACTCAAAAAAATCAAGATTTAGTTCAGTATGCTCAAATGATTAGTAGAAATACAACCGGAAGAGAAATTGTTCAATTACAGGAAATATACTTGAAAAAAATTGATGAGGAATTTCTTAATAAAAAATAAATTTATTTTTCATCTTCATATAACCAACACCTAACATAACCAGTTTCAGTTTTAAATTTAGGAGGAAGTTCTTTACATTTTTCTATAGCTAATGGGCATCTTTCAATGAATCTGCATTGTGTTGGAGCATCAAGTAAGCTTGGTGGGATTCCTTTGATGTATTTCGGAGTGATTCCATTCAAAGTAGGAATTGATTCTAAAAGCCCCTGAGTATAGGGATGTTTTGGATTTTTGTAAATTTGTTCTGAAGAACCAAATTCTACCATTTGCCCACCATACATTATACCAATTTTATCAGCAATTTCAGATAGAACTGCCAAATCATGCGTAATCAGCATAAAAGACATGCCTTCTTTTTTTAGAGATTTTAGTAAATTGATGATTTGAGCTTGAATTAAAACATCTAATGCAGTTGTAGGTTCATCGGCAATTACAAATTTTGGTTTGAGTAATAATGCCATTGCAATGATAACTCTTTGTTTCATTCCACCACTTAATTCATGAGGGTATTTTTTTAGAACATTTTCATCAAGAGATACAGAATTCATTGCATCTGAAATTATTTTCTTTGAATCACC
>DAOWGL010000189.1 GCA_030637455.1 Candidatus Nitrosopumilus sp.
ATAGAGACATTCACAATGCTGATTTGAGTAATGCAAATCTTAGTGGCGTTAATCTTAGACATACAAATTTTGATGGAGCAGTACTAGAATCTACAAATTTTGATGGAGCTAATTATGATTCAGATACACTGGATACTATTTCAGATGATGTAAAAAATCAATTAAAAAAACAAGGCAAAAGATGGTAAAATATTAAATTAAAAAAATAGAAAATAAAGGGATTATTCCTCTACGTTTGAATCAGCAACTAAATCATCTACAGTTGGAATTACAGATTCAACATTGATTGGACCATGTTGAAATAGTGGAATTCTCAAACCATTTTCCATATTTTGAACTTTGGCAGTGGAGAAATCAAGTACAAATGTACCAGGAGAATCAGCGACAGGTGCATAATGTCCTCTCAAAATAATTCTAAAAGTATCGCCACCATCTAAAGTGCCTGTACCATGTAATCTAAGTTTTCCATCTACTGCTTTGCCTTTCAATTCTAATGGAATGTTAAGCCTATCACCTACAGAAATTTCTGCAGTTGATTTTACTTTCCAAACTCCATTATTTTGATGAATGGCTTTGCCATCAAGTGCTATACTTGAAGGAAATGCTTGACCGGCAATAATTGCCCAGCCACTAGTTTTACCATCAAATTTTACTTCGGCTTGTCTATCTTGAGATGCTACTGCTACATCAGATAATGCATCAGTAGTTACTGATGAAACGCTAGTAGGGATAAAACCATTGTTTGCATCTTCTGCAAATACATTAGTTGTTCCTATTGAACCAAAAACAAGTACTGCCAGCACAGGTAGTGCAAATAGCAATGAATGTTTTTTGTTGCTTTGTTTCATAAAGTGCAAAAATGAAAAATTGTACTTAAGGGACAAGCAGAAGTCATCAGTATTAATTCTCTGTGTCATGAAATGAAGTGACAGTTTATTTCAAAATGAGCCTAAAATAAAATCAAGATAATTTTGATTTTTCTCGTAGTGTAATTACTGAACGTAAAATCAGGCCGGAGATTCCCAAATTAGATGTAAGAAATTCACTTGCTCTCAAAAGAGATTTTTCTCCACGAAATCCTTCATCATAAATCATTTCTACAGATCCCATATCAGTCTCAACAAAAGATGTGATTAGAGAAAAAACACCTAATTTTTCATCAGTTTGTTCTGTATAAAGTCGTAATTCTACTTTTGAAATTTTGAATTCATCTTGGATAAAATTTCCAGATGAAAATAAAATCTCAACTGCATCAGGAGTTCTATCTACGCGTTTAGGATCATGTAAATCCACAATATTCATTCTGTATTATTTAGAATCATTCCTAAATAAGTAATAATATCAATACAGATTACTATCAAAAATAACTCTAATCTAATCTCGCGTTATTTTATCAAACACACAACTAGCTGTAAGATCTCCCGTAACATTGACCATAGTTCTAATCATGTCCAAAATTCTATCTACAGAAAGTAACAATAAAATTCCAACTGGAGGGATACCAACCGTTATCAGTATTGTAGACAAGACAATTACACCAGCTCCAGGTACAGCAGGAGTTCCAATAGAAGCCAAAAGGGAAGTTATGATTATTACTAAAATAGATAGCATACTCAATTCAATTGCAAAAAGCTGTGCCAAAAAGAAGACAGCTATTACCTGATACAAAGCAGTGCCATCCATATTCACAGTAGTTCCAAGTGGAATTACAAATTTTGAAACTCTTGTATCGATCTTAAGATCCTCTTCTGCAGTCTTTAATGTCACAGGCATTGTTGCCATTGAGCTGGCTGTTGAAAAAGCCAAAGTTTGCGGATCACGGAATTTTGAAAATGTAGAAGAGATTGGTCTTTTTGCTACAAACTTCAAGAACAATGTGTATACCAACAACATGATTCCAAGACCCAGAACAACGGTTCCCATGTATACCCCCAATCCAACCATTGTTCCTATACCAACTGTAGCAACCATTCCAACAATTAATCCAAAAACTGCAAACGGTACAATCTTCATAGAAATCAATAGAATGTGTAATGTTATTTTTTGAATTGATTCCAGTAGATCTAGCAATGGTTTGACTGATTCTTTTGGAAGAACTGCCATTGATAATCCTACAATGAGTGCCATTATCAAGATGCTAAACATCTGTCCTTCAAGATATGAAGAAATTGGATTTTTTGGAATAATGTTAGATGCTATACTTGGGATGTCATCTAACGAAAAACCCTCTGTGACTTTTAAATCATCTTCAGAAAGATCATGTGTTTCTTGGAGTGCAGTAAGGTCTAAAATACTTCCAGGTGCTATAATTGATGCAAGCGATACTGCTACGAGTATTGCAATGGTTGTAGTAATTACAAAATAAGTACCAACTCCCAATCCTAGAGTTTTTAGTTTATCTTTTGCACCTAAATTAGTTATAGCTACAACAATTGATGTAAAAATTAACGGGACAATAATCATCAAAATTACACTCAAAAAGATGTTGGCAGGAATTTTAAGATATGATGATAAAGAATCCAAAGTATCATCGTCTAATCCAACACCGACATCATCGCCTAAAATCAATCCCACACAAAGCCCTATGATTAAAGACAATACAACTTGGAGCCACAAATTTTTGAAAATATAATTTTTAAACGTCATTTTATACATTCTTTGATTTTCAGCATCTATCAAAAAGGATTCGATAGTATTATTTACTAAAAAATTAGTTTTTCAAACATGGATCCACATGAATTTCACGGCAAAGATATTCCTCATATCAAATTAGATCCAAAAATGACTATTGAAGATTTAGTCGATGTATTTGCAAGTTCAGGATTCAATGGAAGACAGCTTGGAGATGCAGCCAAACTATATGCAAAAATGATTGAAGAAGATGCAACAATTTGTTTAACAGTTTCAGGTGCAATGACTCCAGTAGGATTTGGCGGGATAATCAAAACACTGATTGAAAGAGGATTCGTAGATTGGATCGTTACAACAGGGGCCAATGTATATCACGAGGATCATTTTGCATGGGGACTTCCAGTAAAACAAGGAAGTTTTGATGTGGATGACATGAAGTTGTTTGAAAATGAAATTGTCAGAATCAGAGATGTATATATCAAATTTAATGAAACGTTAGAAGCTCAAGACCAGTTAATTCAGAAAATGTTCGGAGATGATTTTCCAGATGTGCCATTTACAACTGCAGAATTTTGTAATTTGATGGGAAAATTAAGCAAAGAAAAAGCAAAACATCCTGAAAAGAGTTTCGTTACATCAGCATACGATTATGATGTTCCCATATACGTTTCAACAATAAAAGATTCTTCTCTAGCTTTGAATTTAGCAGTACATAGATTAGCAGGCAAAACATACAATTTGGATTTTGTAAGGGAGATCATAGAGCAAGCAGCTATCGTGTATGATTCGAAAAAATCAGGGATTTTAGAATTGGGTGGAGGAGTGCCAAAGAATACGGCTCAACAAACAGGTCCACTTTTAGATCAAATTCTAAAAAGAAATGATGGAGGACAAGATTACATTATTCAAATTACTGATGCACGTCCCGATACAGGAGGGTTATCAGGAGCAACACTTCAAGAAGGAAAGAGTTGGGGTAAAGTCCAAGATGCACATAATGGAATGGTCACAGTTTATGCAGATGCCACCATAGCATTTCCTATTCTTGCACTATATGTTCTGAGTAATCAGAAGAGCAGAAAACCAAAAAGACTATACAAAAAACTCGACAAACTATACAAAAATCTAAGTGATGATTATTTTAAAAATCCAGCCAATAAAATAAAAAAACCTAAGAAAAACTAAAACTTGTCAAATCTAGCACGTTCAAGATCACGATCATCTTTAGATTCTTTTTTGTATTCTTTATAGTGTTCTTTACAAAGAACAGTTTTTTTTCCAGATGAGTTTACACGTAACCCAGCATTTTCTACTTTGCTAGTATTAAGAGAACGAGCGCCGTCTTGATCACAGCCTTCAAAATTGCATTTTGCTCCTTTTGATATTATTCCCATATAGAATAGTAATCAAGATGATATTTAATCATTAAAGAAGAAATTCTAAAATTGGTTCATCGTTTATAAGAGGAATATTTTTTTCTAAAATCATGGGTGGAGGAAAGAAACCAACAACAGGAAACAAAGACAAATCTGTAGGTTCCAAAGATACAAAGAAAAAGAAAGACAAAGGTGAAGGTGGACCAAAAAAGGCAGAGATTACAGTTATGGTAAATGAGCAACAAGCATTAAAAATTATTCAAAATTCCAAAGTTCTCACAGTTCAAGATCTTGCAAGACAAACTGGTGTTAAAATTTCAGCAGCAAATTCATTCTTAAAAGAATCAACAAGTAAAGGAATTGTAAAAAAAGTGGGCGGTTATTCAGGCCATTATCTGTATCAAGCAGTTTCCTCATAAATACAAAGTACATCTCCAGATTTAACATCCTTCAATGCATCAATGTTTTCAGCAAGTTTTCCTATAGGGGTCATTGTTTTTGTAAATACAGCATCATTTAGAAAAAAACATAAACTTCCAGTTGAAGGCAAAAATGCGACATCGCCTTTTTTAAATTCAGTTCTAGATCTTTCAATTCCAGAATCAACACTTGATTCAAAATACAAAATGCTTTTTCCAAGTAAATGTGCATGACCTTCTAACGGTAAAGATCTCATAATAGATCCAACTGTTCTTGGAGACAAGTGTCGTTTTAGATCACAGGAAATTTTTGCTTTTCCACGAATTTCTAAAATTAGCTGTTTTCTGGAGACTGACGATGCACTCAATTCGTACTTTAAAATGATTAGATTATATAACGTTTTAAGGAAATTTTCGTACTTGTCTAAATCTAATGAATCTGAATTAATTGAAGCTCCACAACCTGAAGAACTAGAAACAGAGGTCGAGGAAAATGCAGGATTAAACAAAGCATTAGATACCTATAGAAAATTAATAGACAGAAAAGATCTTGTCGAACCATTAACTGAAAAAGAACAAGATAGTCTTGAGAAAAAAATCAAAGAGATTGAAAACAGAGAAGTGGTTGAAAGAATTGAAGAGCACGATCCAGTGGAAATTCCTTGTGAGAAAAACAAAATTACAATTGGACCACCAACATTAACAAGATTTGAAAAAGCAAGAATTATGGGAGCAAGAGCATTACAATTATCATTGGGAGCACCTCCATTTATCCCAATTCCAAAATCTGCTAGAATTTCACTAGATATTTCAATGGAAGAGTTAGAACAAAGAGTAATCCCAATTACAATTAGAAGAGTACTTCCTAACGGAGATTATCAAAACATACCAATTGATTATTTCGAGAAATAATCAGTAACAAATAAAATTTTAGAGAAATTTCCGCCGTATTTGGTAAATTTGATTATGGAGATTATTGAACATGAACCTATCGTCGATAAAACTTAAAAGAACATAAAATTTCTAAATATTGAATAATGCTCATGGAAGAGACATCTGAACCAAGTGGTCAAGAGCAGACCGAAGAGTCTGAACAGGTCACAATAAAAATAGGAAATTACCCAGTAATGGAATCAGCTATTGATGTATTAACAATATTAGGAAAGAAAAAGAAAGTGGTTTTACAATCAAGGGGCAATTCAATACCAAATGCAGTTGCAGTAGCAAATATCATTACAGAGAAAATGCTAAAAGGTAATTCTAAAGTTCAAAAAATTAATCTAAATACAGTAGCTGCTGCAGGAATTGGAGATATGACATCAACAATTGAAATTATTTTAATTAAAAACTAGTAAACGCTTCCAGGACCTTTAAGAAGCATATTTTCACATTCTTTGCAAACTTGCTCATCAATGTTTGATTCCAAATTATGATGTATCTCACAAATTAACAGACTTGATTTGATAAAGTTACAAAGTCCAATAAATTTTGAAAGACTGGATGGGGTGTATGCCATGTCTGAAGAAAGACTATCACTTAACTCATCAATCATTATTGAAACTTGTTTTTCTGCTAAAAGTTTTGCAATCAAAGAAGGATCACCTCGTGTACCTCTAATGTAATTGCTAATTGCAGCTTGAGTCACCCCCAACATTTTAGAAATTTCATCTTCTCTAATGTTATGATCTTCTGCAAGTTTTTTGGCAAGAATAGCCCGTAATGCAGGAATTAGAGTTTTAGATTCTATTTCAGCAGGAAGTAGCAATACCCCTCAAGAATTTGATTAAGGATTTAAAGTTTGCAATAAAAAATGGATGAATCTCTCCAGCCTCATTAGGCATAGCTATTTTAATTTCAAAATAACATCTAATGTGTTGGAAGAGTTTTCAAATAATCTTTACAGTGCATTAGATGAGTCATGCAATAAATGCAAATCAAACTTGATATCACTATCAGGGGGATTAGACAGTTCAATAATTGCATATTTTTTAAAACAAAGGAAACCTAAAGCAATTGCAATAATTACCGAAGATTTCGTTTCAACGGATCTCACATATTGTCAAATGATTTCAAAAGAAATGCAAATACCATTAACAATTTACAATGTTAAAACAGAGCAAATTCTAGAAGCAATAGAAGAAACAATTAAAATTTTGAAGAATTTTAACGATATTGAAATTCGAAATAATGTTGTAATGTATTTAGCAATTAAATGGGCAAAAGACAACGGAGAAAAATCAATAATCACAGGAGATGGTGCAGATGAATTATTTGCAGGATATAGTTTTCTCATAAACAAATCTGAGGAGGAATTAGAAAGAGAAATCAAGAGAGTGTGCTCAGTAATGCACTTTCCAACACAGGAAATAGGCAAAGCGTTGGGAATAACCATAGAATCTCCATTTCTAAATGACAAAGTGATACAACTGGCTGAAAAAATCCCAGTTAATCTCAAAGTCAAGGAGGAAGAGGGAAAAAGACACGGCAAGTGGATTTTACGTAAAACTTTTGAAAAAAATATCCCACACCAAATTGCATGGAGGGAAAAATCACCTATGCAAGATGGATCAGGAACAGTGGGATTGACAAATCTATTTGATTCAATAGTAGGTGAAGAGCAATTCGTTGAGAAAAAACTTACAGTAGAAAAAACAGATGATGTTGTAATTAGAAGTCGGGAATCAATGTACTACTATGAAATTTTTAAAAAATTGTATGGAACCCCAGTGGATTCTAAATCAGAGGAAATATGCCCATATTGTAAACATCATGTTGGTAAATCTAGATTTTGTAGAATGTGTGGAGCATTTCCAATCTAAATATTATTTTTATATTTTCTAGGTTTTTTGAGAAAAATTTTTCTACATCCTGAACAACAAAAATAGACTTTTTTTCCATCATGATCATGAATTAAAGCTAATTCCTCATCAAGTTCTATTCCACATACAGGATCTACTGGCATAAATTTTCCACTTCTAAATTCAATTTATAGTTTCATCTATAATGAGTTTAATCTTAATTTACTAGGAGTTGATTTTTGAGTTTTTTTGTAACTGTTCCAGTCACAATAGAGAGATGTTCAATGTTTAATCCAATTTCAATGTAATCTCTTAACGAAACGATAGATTCGATTTCTTCAGCTGCGCCAAAAAATTCCTGTCGTCCAAAACACTTCTCACACACTAACCATTCACTAACGTTTCCACCAATAGTAAGAGGTTTGTACTTTATTTTGTAAATTGGTTCATGCCGGTCATTACAGGAATTCATATTGTAATTCCCTGTAATTGTGATTTGATTTTATGAGTCACATCAGATGTGATTTTTAAAATATGTTCAATGTCA
>DAOWGL010000085.1 GCA_030637455.1 Candidatus Nitrosopumilus sp.
AGAACCAACACCAGAACCAACACCAGAACCAACACCAGAACCAACACCAGAACCAACAACAAAACAAAGTTCAAGTGAAACTACAGATTCTCCTCCAGTTCATGAAGAACGTGATATAATTTTTGTTGGTACAAAACCAATTATGACTTATGTTTCTGCAACACTAACTCAGATTTCAACTAGATCCGTTGTTACTATCAAAGCAAGAGGTAAACGAATTACCCAAGCTGTTGATGTTTCACAAATGATTGTAAAACGAATGGATTCAGTTGGATATGTAATTAGCGATGTTAGGATTTCATCTGATTCTTTAACTTCTCAAGATGGGAAATTACGTAATGTTTCCACAATGGAAATTGATATTTCAAAAAACTAGAATAAAAAATTTAACAATAATTCTATTTAGTGTGTTATTTGTGGCACTAGTTGTTGGATTTATGGGTGATTCTTGTAGTGTAGATCATTTTGTAATTACAAATGAAATCTCTTCATATGAAAAATTATTAGACCCTGAACAATGCGAAAATATTCTTGAAAAAATTGATTCCTATAATGATATGTGTACATCACAAATAGAAATTTTGGATTGCGGTTAAAGTGAAATATCTAACAAAAATGTAATTCCAAAATACACTAACAATAAACTCAATCCAACCATGATGACTTTGTAATTCCTATTTGATATTATTCGTGAGCTTTTGGATACGAGAAATGAAATTCCCCCCAACCATACAAAATCCATCCATATGTGTAGGAAAAATACAATCAATATGCCTGAAAATGCCCAAATTAACATTGCATCTGAAATTAATTTGAATCCAATAGTTAACCACCAAATAATAAAAAATGGATTTAATGCACTAAGAGCAATTCCGGTAACTAATGGGCTATGTTTTGGAATTGATGAAACGTCTTGGTTTTTTTGTAATGTTTTTTTGATTTGAAAATATGCAAAAATAAAAAGTGTAATTGCCCCAACAATGGAGATTATTGTTCTAAATTCTGGAAATGCTTCTAAAGAAAAAACACCAATCCCTAACAAAATAATTAAAGGAAATTCTACAATTGTATGGCCTATTGCCATTTTAACCCCTGATTTGGTTCCTTCTCGCAACCCATACGATACATTTGCAGCAAATAATGGCCCTGGAGCCATGACTCCTGATGCAGAAATAATTATTACAATTATTGCAAATTCAAAAATTTGAGTCATGCTTTTTGAAATATCTAATTCTGAAATAAACTTGATGAGATTTTTATCTATACATGAAGTCTTTGAGGTGTTTTGACTCTTCTTGTGCTTCCTTGATAACAACTTCTGCTTTTTCTGCTTCTTTTTGTAGTGATGGTATGTCACAAGATGCACCTGGAATTAATTTTGACATTGCCATGCATAGATTTGCACTTGATTTGAAATCTGGCCCTTCTCCTTTTGTATGGAAAATTATTACAATAACGTCTTGGTTTGACATACTTCCTTCATTTAGTAACATTCCTGGAATACCTGGAATTGTTCCACGATCTAAAACTTTGAGACCTGCTTTCTTTACTTTGTTTCTTGCAGAATCTGTACTTCCAATACCTATCATTTCTTCATCACCGTTTGGTGATTTGATTGCAACACTGCTGACAATTAATTTTATTTTATGTTTTTTTGCCCATGATAGCATTGTTTTTGCTGTGATTCTGTGTAGTGATTGATCTAAAGTTAGATATGACAAAAATATTCCAACTTTTAATTCTTCATTCACAAAAATTCTTGTTGGAAAATTAGGTTTCCCATCTTTAACAACACTGATTGGAGGAAATGCTTCTGAATCAATTACTCCTCCTAATTCAAATTTTGTTGTGTGAATCATTGATTCTGTTGCAATGGCACTGGTAAATCCTACTGATGGAAATCCGTCTATCAGATAACCGTCTTCTAAATTTAATTTTTTAATTTCTCTAATTCTAATTTTAGGAATCAATGAATATTTTATGTATTGATCAGATAATAGCTTTTATCTAATTCTATTTTTGTAATTTTGAAAGTAATGCGGCATAGATGAATGGTAGAATTGTTGTAACTTCTG
>DAOWGL010000191.1 GCA_030637455.1 Candidatus Nitrosopumilus sp.
GCACTCTTTACCGCTGATAATGTACTATTTTCAGACAATATGGCAAGAGACAATACTGCTCATTTTAACGAATGTAAATCAAATGACTTTGTAGCAGATGATTGTGTGAAATACAGAGAGAGAATTAACAATGAAGCATCAGGAATTTATGTAGATCCTTCAAAGTGGAAATAATCTAGTACCCATTTGTAAAATCTTCAATCATGTTTTGATTTTTGGTAAGACGATTCATTGCAAAAAATGCACCACCTACAATTCCAGCTTGATAAAACGTGTACAAGAAAACTCCTGATGATGTAGGGTCAGATTTTGTGAAACTCAATACAAGCATTGTAAAGAACACAAATGTTCCAACAAATGTAACCATTCTATTTACAATTCCAGTATTCATTCCAACAATTCTTTTGGTAGCAGCTGCCATCAAACCAATACTTGTGATAATTAGAAAAGTTGCACCACCATTAGCAGTAATGAAATTATTTACCCAAGGCAACAATCCTTCATCCAATATTTCCATATCAGGCATTATACTACCACCATTAATTGCAAAATTCACAGAACTAAACATTCCACCAATGACAAAAAAGAACAAGAATAGTTTTACAATTGATCTTTTAACAGGACTACGGATTTCTGATGGTTTTACCGCCCTCTCAGTGATTCTAATTCCATAAAGAAATCCTACAGCCATAGCAGGGAAAAACATGATGTTAATGAGAATTGGGGATTCTTTGTTAATCGTCTCAATTTGAGGATGGAAAATCAGAAACAAAACGATAGCAAGAGAGGCTGAAGCTGCAAATAGAATTAGCCCCATATGACTACGCACACTTGACTCTTGGTAATCATTCCAGTTGGACACTTTATCAATTCAAAAGAAAATAATTAAAAACCAAATCCGAAAATCATTTGCTCAAATTATCAATTCTCTTTACCCTTTTTTAGTAGAATCAAGAAAAAAGGTCATGAAAGGTGGAAAAACCATTACAATAATTGGAATCATCATAGGAATATTTGGTTTGATTTTTCATCTTCAAGGTCAATCAATAGTTGGGCCAGAATCATCATTCATGTATGCAAACCCAGAATGGGTCAGTTATGGCTTGCAGATAATGATTGTAGGGATAGTCACTTTAGGTGTTGGATTTGTAATTCTCAAAAAAAATTAATTTGTAACACGGAGAGTAATTGTACTTCGAATGTTAGGTAATTTTCTGATTTTAGATGTAGTTATTTTATTGATTTGTGAAGCAGACTCAGTTACAAATTCAGCTACAACATCATAACTTCCATAAGTTATTAGACAATTTTTGATTTCAGGAATTTCTTTTAATTGGGAATATAGTGATTGTTCTTCTCCAATCTCACAACTAATCAACATGTATGCTTTTTCCATCTAAATCATATTTTCTTAAAAATACACCAACTTAAAGACATCTAAGGAATTGTTTTTCTAAAACAGATCTCAAAAACCAGATAGCATAGGATCTTGCGGCTTCATTATTTCTCGTAACAAAATAGTTGCAAAAGATCCTCTAGATAATGAAAATTCTACAACATTATCATGTGCAGAATAATCTGAGCACTGTATTGCTGCTTGTCTAAATCCACCTTCACTACTTGCTTCTTGCATTTTTTTAATGAAGAAATCTTTTGGTGAAATTTCTTCTTGTTGAAGAATTTTTGAAATTTGAAAATCAAATCGTGTTTTTTTGTAGTATGAATAACCAACAAACGGCAATGCTAAATTTTGATCCATTCCTTTAACATATTTTCCAATTATACTATTGTAATCAAAACAAACATCTCCTGTTTGCGCTTCAAAAAGATCCTCACCGTCTAAAAATGCAGCACTTAGAGATTGATTGAAAATAAAAGACTGGTATGCTTGAATGTAAAATCTTCTTAATGAAACAGGGATTGCCCTAATGGCACGAATTGGTTCTCCATGTTCAATCATTTCTTTTAGAACAATTCTTTCAATATCCATCTGAACTGGAACTTGATCAAAATATTGTTGATAATTGGCTTTATCAGATAATTTTTGACGGATTTCAGTATTTTCTTTAGAATCATAGGAGGAGGTAAATGACAAGATCAAATCAACAGTTTTCTCAAAATCTTGCTGTAAAATGGACTTACCAATCAGATGAGTGACTGGTCTTTTAGAGCCAAACCTCTGATAGCCATAAAAATTAAGAATTTTACCATGTTCTGTAAAAGATTCTAATTTATTTTGACAATCAGAAATTTTTAATTTGAAATGATTTCCAATCATATCTTTTTTCGATAGTGGTTTTTTTACAAAACCTAAATGCTCTAGAGAATATTTATCACTAGAAAAATTCTCTATAGGTTTTCCCTTATTTCCAGAGCAAACAAATTGTTCTGTAACTGCTGATGCATCTTTTAATCCAAGAGATTTTAGTCTGATGCCTTTTTGTCTAAAAATTCCAGATAGTGCATGATTGGTATCAATTTTTTTCTTTTTTAATTTATACACAGCATATCCATGTTGATCACTAATAGATTTTTTAGATTTTTCAGAAATTAATTCACTAACTTGGAAATCTTCAGGTTCAATTCTAATTTTACCCCCTATGCCAGGAAATTTAGTACTGTAAACTAAAATCCCAATTTGAGAATCTAAGTCAGGTATCACTCTATTGTCACTGTTACATATTTGCTAATTGCAACATCAGATAATTGTGCACCGAGTAGAACTTTGTATGTGCCAGGAATTGCATCATCAGTAGTTTTAATCATAAGGGAAATTTGACGAGGAGCATCAAAATCAAGTTGGAATGTTTCAGGTGTATCAACTAATTCAATATTCAAAAAATCATGTGTGGAAGATAAAATTAATGAAACACCAAATAGATCTTTTTGAGACAAAGGAGACACTACAAAGTCAATTGGTTTTGAATTTCCAGGAGTGGTTGTTAGAGAAGTTGATGTTAGTTGTATTTCCAAAGGTAATGGAATAGAAGTGTCAACTACACCAATATTATTTTCTGCCCATTCAGTAAACCAAATTTTTTCACCATCAACAGTGAAATCAAAAATTTGAGCAACGCCACAATCAGCCAACATCATACCTGTTCCAGGGTCACAATCAGCCCAGTTGGGGTTCTTTGAAGGAACATGATATTCAACAAGGGATTGAGCCTTTGGATCCATTACAGAAATATTATTTGCAGTTTGTTCATTGAAAACAATTCTACCTTGGTCATCAGATTCAATCCAATAAGGTCTAGATATTGGAGTTTTTACAATGCCTGTCTGATTACCATATGTACTCAACATAGGATCAGATGTCACATATTGTACAAAGTTCTCAGTTACAGGATTGAAATTAAAGAATGAAGAAGATGTTGTGTCAGCCATCCAGATAGTGCCATCATCTGCTACAGTAATACCGTTAGGAGTTAGAAGTGTTACAGGTAATCGATAGATTTCGATAAAGTCAATTAATGGAAGATATTGCTCTCCAGAATTTGCAACAGAGTTAAGATAATCATTTTGATCAAACTTTACTAAAACTCCTCCTTGCTGATACAACCAATTAGTGTACCAGACATTATCATTTGCATCCACTGTAAAGTCTGCAGTTACAGAGTCATCAGTAGGAGATGGAATACTAAGATAATTTACTTCCTCACTAGATTGATTTGGGTCTAAAAATGTGAGTTTGTTTCCAGTAAAATCATTTATTATTATTTGAGAACCATCAACTAGAAGTTTTTGAGGTAAAGAATCTCCTTCAGAAGGATAGGATATTCTATCATAGGTCTCATCAATAGTTGAGAATTTCCAAATTGAATCATATGATTCGTCAGTATACCATATAGAGCCATCCGGAGCATAATCTATTCCCCACATCATTGAACGTGCACCTGGAGGCCACAATGAATTTTCATATTCTGTAAAAGTTTCAGTGGCAGGATCAAATTTTGCTACTTTGCCAGTATTGGTTTCAGTAAACCAAACATTTCCATCATAATCAGTTA
>DAOWGL010000115.1 GCA_030637455.1 Candidatus Nitrosopumilus sp.
AAATCAATTCCATATGCTCCTGCTTTAACCCTTTCAATGTAGTGCGCGGCAAATACATTCCATGTAAATTCTCTAAGTGCAATTGCTGGGATAAAAAAGTTGTATTCTTCATATCCTTTCTTACATTCTTTTACTAAATTATCTAATTCTGATAAAATCCATTTATCTGATGCAGAAAGTTTTCCTGATGCAATTACTGGGAAACTAGACAAAAATCTTGAGACATTCCATAACTTACTGAGAAACTTTTTAGTTGATTCAATTTTTTGTTCATTACATCTAAAATCATATCCATGATTAATTTCACTTGCACTCCAAAATCTAAAAGTATCTGCACCAGATTTTTCTATAACCGGTAATGGATCTATTGCATTTCCTTTACTCTTACTCATTTTCATTCCTTTTTCATCTAAACCATATCCCATTACCCATGCTTCAGACCAAGGTTTTTCACCCGTAAGTTGTTCACATCTTAGAAGAGTATAGTATAACCATGTTCTAACAATATCTTTTGCTTGAGGTCTAATTGATACAGGGTATACTTTTTTGAAAAATTCATCATCTCTGTTAAATTTACTAATGAAAAGTGGAGATACACTAGAATCCATCCATGTATCAAATGTTCGTTCTTCCCCAACAAATTCTGTGGAATCACATTTGGTACAATTACTAATTGGGCATTTTTCGCTCCATGGTTTATAGTATTTTCCAGGCTCAGGAACATGAGGTTCTGAGCACTTTTTACAGTACCATATTGGGATCTCAGTACCATAGTATCTTCTCCTTGAAATTGGCCAGTCAATATTGATAGATTCTAGCCAATTCATCAGGATTTGCTTATGCATTGGTGGATGAAATTCTATTTCTTGTCCTAAACTCTTGATTTTTGGAACTGCTTCTTTTTGTTTTAGATAATACTCCTCCATTGGAATAATTTCAATTGGTACTTTACTTCTCTCTGATACTGGTGTTCTGTGAACAATATCTTCAGTTTTTTCTAGAAATCCTTTTGTTTCCAAATCTTCTATGATTTTTGTTCTTGCTTGTTTTGGTTTTAATCCAGTATATTCACCTGCAACTTTAGTCATTCTTCCATCTAATCCGATTGCAACAATCTCTTCTAATTCCAACTCTCTAAATAATGCAACATCGTTTTGATCACCATAACTACACACCATTACAGCTCCTGAACCAAATTCTTGTTGAGCAGAGTGATGTGTTCTCAATTCAACTTCTGCATTAGTAATTGGAACAATGATTTTTTTTCCAATGTATTGTGTATATCTTTCATCTTCAGGATTTACAATGATAGTTCTACATGCGCAAAGCAATTCTGGTCTTGTACTTGCAATGATTATTTCTTTGTCTGTATCTTTAATTTTGAATTTCATGTAAACTAGTTTTGTAGATAAATCTTCATAGATTATTTCTGCATCTGCTATTGTTGTACCTGATACCCAATCATAATTGTTTGGTCTATTTGCAAGATACACTTGTCCTTTTTTCCATAAATCAATGAATGTTGATTGAGTAAGAGTTCTGTATTCTTCTGAATCTGTTCTATAGTAATTTGCAAAATCTCCACTAAGGCCTAAACTTTTCATGATGAGAATCATCTCAGCTTCCAAATCATCTAGTGCGTCTCTACATAGATTTAGAAATTCACCTCTTTCTGTTTCTCTCATTCTAATTTTGTGTTTTTTCTCAGTGTAGAGTTCTACTGGAAGTCCATTCCTGTCAATTCCTATGGGGAAATAGACATTTTTCCCTGCCATTCTTGCAGTTCTTGCAATCATATCAATTTGTGAATAATGTGCTGCAGCACCAATATGCCAAGGTCTACCTGATGGATATGGTGGAGGCGTATCTATTGTGAAATTGTCATCTTGTGGTGTAAAATCATAAATTTTTTCTTCATCCCATTGTTTCAGAATTCCTTTTTCTAATTCTGGATTCCATGCTTTCTCTGATATTTTAGGTTCCATTTTCTAACTATCTTTCTATGTTTGAAATAATATGAGATCCTTTATTGTAACCTTCATAGATGTAAACACCTACTGCTTCTACATTTGATGGCATTTTTGGTACTAATAATTTGATAATTTCACTTGAAAGATTCTCAACAGTAGCTTCTCCCTCTAAAAGATATGTAGTGTTTTTAGGAACTTGCAAATCAAACATACCTTTAGGTCCGTCAAATTGAATTTGATAATGTGAATCATCTTCTTTTTGCAAATATTTTCTATTAATAAAAAATTTATGATCAAATACATTTACTACTTCTTTGATAATTTTTTTGGCTTCTCCAAAATCTAAAAGAAGATTATCTTTCATTTGTCCAACAAGTTCAACCATTACAGAAGATGTATGTCCATGTAGGATAGAGCATTTTTCAACTAGTGGAAGAATATGCGCATAATCAAATGAGAATGATGCATCCTCTAAAAATATAGAACCTGTTTGTGGAGTTTTATCATAAAATACAATATCTTGTAATTCTTTAATTTGTGCGACATATTTTGCATGTCCTATTGCCATTACTTTATTTTCAGGAAAGTCTTCTTTGACCTGTTTGTATTTTTCAATATCTTCATCTGTATCAATAACCTCAATCAATCCTTTTTCTGTTTTGAAATCTACTATAACTTCTGTTCCGTTCTTTAGAGTGACCTTGTGATTGTATTCGTAATCCTGATCAAGAAATGTAAGCATTTGAGCTACTGTTAATTCTGTTCTAGTTTTGAGTAAATTCCCCTTTTTATCGATATATCTAAAGTCTGAATCTAAAATTGTAGGACTTGAAGCCATGTGAAGTCAACTGACTTTGGATATAATATAAATTCTGTAATGAACGTGCCTGAAATTCTTCAAAATTACTATGCTAAAGAATTTAGGATTTTAGCCAGATTGACATCATTTTTTGTGATACCGCCAGCATCATGAGTTGTTAATTCTATGGTGATTCTATTGTACACGTTAAACCACTCTGGATGATGATTCATCTTTTCGATTTCCATAGCTGCTCTGGTCATAAAACCAAATGCCTGATTGAAACTATCGAATTGAAATTCCTTGTGTAGTTTTTCATTAACAACACTCCATCCTGAGAGATTTTTTAATTGCTCCTCAATATCTAGTTGGGATAATCGCATCATACTGTATCACATTTAATGTTAAATTAAAAGATTGATTCATTACCCTTTATGGAATCTGTGGAATAAGTCAAAATGGATGATATGAACAAAAAATTACTTGATAATATCAAGAATTCTATCTCTGAAACTGTCAAAGTAAAGAAAATTGGAATCGCATTTTCTGGTGGAGTTGACAGTACATTAATTTCAAAAATTTGCTCAGACATGGGCTTTGATGTTACATTACTTACAATTGGATTTTCAGAATCACATGATATTTTATTTGCAAAACATGTCAATGAATTTCTAAAATACCCTCATCATGTTTTAGAAATTGATCCAGATACATTTGCATCCATTTCTTCAAAAATTAATCAAACAATAAAGACTGATAATCTATCTTGGAATGAAAATTGTATTGCTTTTCATTATGTTTCAAAACTTGCAAACTCTTTAGATCTTGATACTGTAATTACTGCAAATGGAATCGACGAATTGTTTTGCGGATATAATGCATACAGAGAAGCATTTTCTGGTGGAGAATCCCAAATCAATGAAGTAATGAATACTAAATTAGATAACGAACTGAAAATGATGAATGCAGTCAATCTAGTTGCATCTGAATTTGGAGTAAAAATACTCCAGCCATTACTCTCAGAAAAATTCATTGAATATGCAAAAACTGTACCTATATCTGAAAAAATTCATGACTTAGACGATCTATATCGTAAACACATTATTCGTAAACTAGCACGTGATGTTAATGTCCCGGAACTTTCATGTACAAAACGAAAAAAGGCATTGCAATATGGGACTAAAATTCACAAGACTTTACTGAAAATCAGATAATAAAATAGAATACCCCAGAATGGTTCAGACATACATGGGCTCATTCAAAATCAAGATCATTCTTAATTCTTAGTTTGTTTTGAATGTATTATGGCTTATACTAGATGTGGCAAATGTGGAGAACTTAGATTTGATGGGAAAATTAATCTTTGTGCAAATTGTGGTCATCGAATTACAAAGACTGCTAAGACATTTGAGTGAAATTAGAAAGGTAAATCCACGTGGAATCATCATCTATGAGTTTAGAGTTTGTCGCTGAATCTCTCTCTGAATTTATCTACTCTGTTTTGAGTCTTGTGTTCATCAGGATATGATTCCCTGTTTGATCTTTCTCTCATCTCTTCCTCATGTTCTTTTCTTGCATGATGCAATCTATCTTTTTCATGGATGAATTCTCTTCCACATTTCTGACATTTCACTATTGTTTTGTGATGCTCATGCCTTACGTGAACAACTAAATCTTCATGATTTGAAAATTTTGCTTCACATTGAATACAATTATTTTTTTTACTAAATGGATTTTTCATTTTTTCTACAGATAATCAAAATGTTGATTGTACACATAATCTTAGATGATCAATTCCTACATTGAGAATCAATTTGACTCTTAATATTGGATGTTTAATGACTTTTTTTATGGATCTTAATAGAATTCTAGTACCAATTGATGGTTCAAAAAAGTCTTTTCAAGCATTAGATAGAGCAATAACTCTTGCAGGATTTACACACGGACAAGTAACATGTCTTCATGTAATTCCTCATGTTTTAGAAGGTGGTCCTAGAACAAAGGCATTTGATAAACAAATTAAAGAAGATGGCGATATTGTTCTAAAAAAAGCATCCAAACGTGCAGGAAACAAGAATGTAAAATTTACCACAAAACTATTGAGGGGTTCTCCTAGTCATGTTACATTACATTTGGCAAAATCTGGAAAGTTTGATCATATTGTTATGAGTTCAACTGGTTCTGGTTCTGCTTCAGGCGATATGATTGGAAGTGTTTCAAATTACATCCTTCAAAAATCAAAGATTCCTGTATATCTAATCAAATGATTTGGTGATATTATTGTCGGAATTAAATTCAATATTACAAAAACCCATCACTACTGACAAAAATTCATCTTTATCCCATGTGATTTCTGAACTCTTAAAACATCATATTAGTAGATTAATTGTTACTGATGAAAATTCCCCTATTGGAATAATCACTGAAAAAGACATTGGATTATTTTTACTAAATGATGATACTGAAAAGAATCTTGATGATATTCCTGCATCCCAAATAATGAATCCAATTACATCTGTACTTGATTCTGTAGATATCAAAGCCTGTGTTGAGATAATGCTAGACAAGCAAATTGGTTCACTAGGTGTTTCTTCAAACGAAGATGGATTGATTGGAATTATAACAAAAACGGACATTATGAAACATTATGCTCAAACTCGTGCTGGAAAGCACAAAGTTGGTGATGTTATGACTATTTCTTATCTTTCTATGAATTCTGATCATTTCCTTAGTGATGTAGTGTCTAAAATGATTGATGAAAAAATTTCTAGAGTTTTCCTAAAAAATGAAAATAATGATCCTGAAGGAATTATGACATTTCGTGATTTGTTTCATGTTGCATTAGAACAAGGTAACTCTGAATCTGTATTGGATAATTCTGATCAATCAATATCTGTAGTTTTTACAAGAAAGGGATTCCTTTCAGATTCTGGCTTTGGAAACACAATAAAGGCTAAAGATGTAATGACTAAAAATTTTAAATCTGTAGACTTTGAAGATGATCTTATTGTTGCATGTAATGCAATGGTTCAAAATAGAATCAATGGAGTTGGAGTTAGAATTAATGGTAAATTAGGTGGAGTAGTTAGTAAAACTGACATCTTAAAAGCAATTTACATTGATAACAATTCAGAATAGATTCATCAATCAGAGAAATTTTTGAACTGTTTTCTTTACCGATTTCTCTACATTACTAATGATTGCAGGTGATGCACCCAAGTGTTTTTCTGGTGAAAATATTGAATCAATTTCTTTATCAGTTAGCTTTGAGGAAAATGCTTTGTCATTTTTGATTGCATCTTTGTAAAACATTCCTTTGTCATTTGCCTCAAATGCAACTCTCTGAACATCTCTATATGCAACAAATCTTGGAATTCCTTTTTTAATTAGTGCTTCTAAAACAAACTCTGCAAAGATTTGTCCCTTTGTAATGTATAGATTATCTACAATTCTTTTTTCATTTACCATCAAATTTGAAACAATTCTGGTCATAGTTTCTAACATTTCATCAACTAAAATAGATACAGTTGGAAGAATAAATCTCTCATTTGCAGAGTTTGAAAGATCTCGCTCATGCCATAATGGAATATTTTCAAATGCAACTGCAACTTGACTTCTTACTAATTTGGATAATGATGATACACGTTCACTCTTTATTGGATTTCTTTTAACAGGAACTGCACTACTTCCCATCTGACCTTTCTTGAATTGTTCTGCAACTTCACCAATTTCGGTTCTCTGCAAATTTCTAACCTCTATTGCAATTTTTTCTAGTGTTGCACCAATTAATGCCAACTCAAATACATATTCAGCATATCTCTCTCTAGGAACAACTTGTGTTGTAACTTCTGCTGGGAATAATTTTAATCGCTTTGCAGCTCTTCTCTGCACTTCAAGTGATTTTGCGCCCATTAGTGAGCCTGTACCGACAACACCTAATGTCTTGCAAATTAAAATTCTTTTCTTAATCTCTTCAATTCGTTCTACATGTTTTGCCATCTCTGCAGCCCAGTTTGCAAACTTTAATCCAAATGAAATAATGCTTGCATGCTGACCATGTGTTCTGCCAACTGCTGGAATCTTTGAATGCTTTACAGCTTTTTTTGCAAGAATTGATGCCATCTTTGCAACTTTGGGTTCAATAATTTGTAATGCATCTCTCATCTGCATTGAATTACTAGTATCAACTAAATCATTACTTGTAAGACCATAGTGAATCCAAGGTCTTGCATTTTTACTACATTTTTCACTAAGTGATTCTACTAGTGCTGCAGTATCGTGATCACTTTTTGCCTCCAACTGCTTGATTCTTTTTGCAGTGATTTTTCCAGACATTGCGGCTCTGTGAATTTCTTTGCCTATGCTTTTTGAGATCATTCCTATCTCGCTTTGGGAAATGGCAGCTGCTCCCTCGATCTCTAATTGATAGTCTACTTTCTTTTGTTCACTGAAAATATCCATCATTTCTTTTGTGCCGTAACGACCATTATCGATAGGTAAAATTGCCAATACTTCTGATCGTTATACATGGAAAATAAATCTACTCATGAATTCTGAACTTAATTTACTCTATCTCTTAATTGATGACAATCACAAAGGCAACCTTTTTGACAATTCATCCTTTTACAATCTGAACATACTTTTCTATTCCAATATGGTGCTGTATTCATTTTAGTATCTCTGCGTTACTTTGAAAGTTCTTCTTTTCACTTGAAGAAGAATCTTAATCAAATACAATGTCCAGATTCCCATTAAAATATAATACAAAATATTCACATCAGGCTCTTCTGGAATTTCTGCTACTGGAATTTCTGCTACTGGAATTTCTGCTACTTCTGGTTCTACAGGCATATCAAATGGAGGCATGTATACAATTCCAAGAAAAATAGGTATTGCTACTAGAACAATAATTGGTACTACCATAATCGCTAATTATATGGACTGTAGTTTGTATAAATTTTTGCTACTGAATGAAAATACATGTCTCTCATGTCATCCTCTACGGATACTGACAGTAAATTAACAATATCTGTTGCAGTAATTATTCCTATTACATTTCCATCATCAATTACTGGTAATTTCCTGCTTTTCCTTTCATGCATCAAATCTGCTGCAATCCTTATTGATTCATCAGAATTAATTGAGAATAGGGGTGATGACATTATTTGTTTTACAGGTTCTGTAATTTGATATGCGTGGGCTGCAACTTTGACTGAAAAGTCTCTGTCTGTGACAATTCCTACAGGAGCATTATCCTCCATTACGATAACTGCTCCAACTTTTGCATCCTCCATCATCTTTGCAGTTTCATTAATCGTTAATGCTGCATCTACAGAAATTACTGATTTTGTCATTACATCGCCAATAGTGATTGTTTTAGCATCTGTCATCTTACTAATTTCATATGATTGATTCTATATTTTATACTCTTCTAGAATATCAAAACTGAAAATCATACAAGATAACCTCAATCGGCTTTAAATTAAACAATTAGTTTGTTTTATCATGGCACTTCAAATAAAGAAAATTCTTGTTCCGTTAGATGGCTCTTCGAATTCATTTAGAGGATTGGACATTGCAATTCACATGGCACGAGAATCACATGCAACCATTACTGGTCTGTATGTGGCAGGGATTGTAAAGCCAAGAACTAAGGATCCGATAACACCTCTGGAAAAAATTTTGTTAAGTCATGCTAGAAAAATTATGAAAAAAGCTAAATTGAAAGCAGCAAAAAAAGGAATTTTGTTTTTTGATAGGGTATCATATGGAGATGATGGAAAAAGAATTGTTGAAGTTGCAGATAAACAAAACTTTGATCTGATTGTAATTGGTTCAAGAGGAATGGGTGCAGCAAAAGAGATTTTCTTAGGAAGTACATCTAATTACGTTATCCACAAATCAAAAAAACCTGTTCTTGTAGTGAAGTAAAATGATGGAATTAGAAACAAAAGCAATAGAATATTTGGCAAAATTACTTGAAAAAACTCAAGAATCTTTTGATGGATTATCTGCTAGATGGAATGAATTACAGCCCAAAAAAGAATTTGATGTAAAAATATCTGAAGATTTTCATCTTGGATTTGTTTTTGGAAAATTAGAGGATGATTTTGTTAGTTGGTTCTATTCTGAATATGGTAGATCAATGACTGATCATGAATATAGACAATTTTGGATAAAGTGTCGTGAACTAGTTAGATCGTTACATAAAAAATATGATGTCTTTTATTTTCAAGAGTAATCTAATGCCAATAATTTAACTTCTACTTCGTTTCTTAACAGCTGCGACCTTTTTTGATGATCTAACTTCTTTTGTCTTTGCACTTGATTTACTTACTTTACCTTCAGTTTTCATACTTTTGCCGCTTCTTCTAGCTGCTCGAGAAGCTTTTGCTCTCAATGCTTGCTCTTTTCTTTGTTTCTCAATTTCCTTTTCTGTTAATTGTT